>NZ_JBHYUG010000010.1:93245-153505 GCF_042749375.1 Streptomyces sp. NPDC059477
GGTCACGGCTTACCGGGTTTCCCCTCCCCGTACAGCCAGTCCTCCCAGATGGGGGCGAGATTCCGGTCCGGGGCGGCCAGGGACTGCGCGTATCTCATGAAATCCTCCGTGTCCGCCGTCGCGTGGCGGTGCGCGCCCGGCCAGTCCCGCAGGAGGGTGTCGAAGGCCTTGTCGCCCAGCGCCCCGCGGAGTTTGTGCAGGACCATCGCCGCGCGGTCGTACACCGGGCGGCCCGAGATGTCCGCCGCGCCGGGCGGGTTCCCGGGCGGGAAGGACCAGACGGCCTTGTTGTCGGCCGGGTCGGGGTAGTACGTGTCGGCGTACAGGGCGTCGAAGGTCTGCTGGGCGGTCAGACCGCCCTGGTCCTCCTCCCACAGCCACTCCGCGTACGTCGCGAAACCCTCGTTGAGCCACATGTCCCGCCAGGTCTTGGGCGAGACGGAGTTCCCGTACCACTGGTGGGCCAGCTCATGCACCAGGAGACGGGTGGTGGGGGCGCCGGGGAAGACCGGGCGGTTCTGGGTCTCCAGGGCGTAGCCGAGCGCTCCCGCGCGGTCGACCACAGCGCCGGTGGAGGAGAAGGGGTACGGCCCGAAACGGTTCTGCGACCACTCCAGCACCTCCGGGACACGGGCCAGCACCGCACGGCTCGCCCGCGTCTCCGCCGGGTCGACGGCCGTGTACACCGGGAGGCCGTCCCGCGTCGCCGTACGGCTCACCTCGTACCGGCCGATCGCGACCGTCGAGAGGTACGAGGCCATGGGCTCCGCGGTGCGCCAGGTGAAGGTGGTGCGTCCTTCCGCCGTCCGCTCCGCCGCCAGTTCGCCGTTGGAGACCGCCGTCAGGCCCTGCGGGACCGTCACCGCGATGTCGTAGGTCGCCTTGTCGGACGGGTGGTGGTTGCCCGGGTACCACGCCATCGAGCCCACCGGCTGGCCCAGCGCCAGCGCCCCGTCCCCGGTCGGCAGCCAGCCTTCCTTCGAACCGTCCGGGTCGGTGATCGTCTGCGGCTCGCCCGCGTAGCGGACCGCCACCCGGAAGTCGGCGCCCTTGGTGAGGCCGCCGGGCGCGACGACCGTCAGTTCCTGGCCCGAGCGCTCGAAGTCGGCGGTCTTTCCGTCCACTTCCACCGCCTCCACCGTCATGCCCTTCAGATCCAGGTTGAACGCGGAGAGGTCCTCCGCCGCCCTCGCCGTCAGCAGGGCCCGGCCCGTGAGGTGGCGGTCGTCGGGGGTGTAGGCGAGGTCCAGGGCGTAGTGCGTGACGTCGTAGCCGCCGTTTCCCGCCTTCGGGAAGTACGGGTCGCCCGCGCCCGCGCCGCCCCGGGCGCCCGGTTCGCCGTCCGTCGTGACGCACGCCGTCAGGGTGAGGGCCAGGGCCAGGTGGGGGACAACAAGCGCGAATCGGGGCACGTCCGCGATCCTATGGCGGCCGTGACACCATCACCTCCGTGCTCGACATCGGCTATGCCCTCTCCAACCGGTTTCCCGACCCGCCGCAGACCGACTACCGGCGCGCCGATGTGCACGCGCTGCGGCACGATCTGTTCTGCGGTGATGTCTATCTCGCCGACACGGAGACGGACCGGGAGGTGTCCACCGCCTGGGGATGGGTCCCGGTGCTCGACTTCGCCTGGGCGCTGTGCGACATCGTGGAACGGATCGACCGCGACCCCGCCGGCTCCCGCGCCAGCCGCCCCCAGCACGCCGAGCTGGACTTCACCGAGTCCACCGACCGGCTGTTCTTCGAGCGCCGCTTCGGCTGGGTGGACATCGACGCCGACTGGATGTCGGCCGACGAGCACCCGCTGAGCTTCTCCCACACCGAGCTGCGCCGCGAGGCCCGGGACTTTCTGCACGACCTGCTCGCCGACCTGATCGACCTGCACGACGACCTCGGGGAGAACCCGGCCGTCTGGACGCTCCAGGCCCGCTTTCCCCGCGTCTCCTGAGCCAAGCCGCCGGACGCGGCGAGCGGATGCCGTACCGGGGGCCGATGCGGTGAGTGGCCGCCGATGCGGTGCGTGATGGCGGGTGGGGTGGGTGGTGGCGGGTGGGGTGGGTGGTGGCGGGTGGGGTGGGTGAGCAGATGCGGTGGGTGGGGAGGTGGGGCGGGTGGGGCAGATGCGGCAGTTGGGGCAGATGCCGTGCGTCACAGCAGCCCGCCACCGTACGCCCGTACGCCCGTACGGCCGCCGCCCTACGCCCGTACAACCGCCGCCGTACGCCCAGCAGCCCCCGCGGTAGGCCCAGCAACGGTCGCTGTACGCCCCCGTGCAGCCGCCGCACCTCACCGCAGCCCCAGCACCTCACCGAGCCCGCACCCCCGCCCGCCGCCCCCCGCCCGCTCACAGCACCCGGATTCCCAGCTCCGCCGCCAGTACCGGGGCCAGGTCCAGCAGCTGGCCCGGTGAGATCACCGCGCCGGCCAGCCGGTCCACTCCTCTCGCGATGTCCAGCGAGAGCACGCCCCGCAGATCCACGTCCGTGAGCGTCGCCGCGCTGAAGTCCACCCCCGTCAGCGTGCAGTCCACGAACTCCACCCGCTCCAGCCGCGCCCCGCCGAAGTCGGGCTCGACCAGCACACACCCCTCGAACACCACGTCCTTCAGCCGGGCCGTGCGGAAATTGGCGTAGTCGATCTTTCCGCCCCGGATCAGCACCCGCTCCAGCACCGACCCGTGCAACTGCACCCCGCCCAGCCGCGCGTCCCGCACCTCCACGTCCCGGAGCGTGGACTCCGCGAGATTCGTGCCGACCCCGCGCGGCCCGGACAGCACCGAGTCCAGGAAACGGGCGCGGTGCAACCGGGTCTCGTCCAGCGCGCACCCCGTCAGCGCGCAGTCCATGAACCGGGCCCCGCCGCCGTCCTGCCCCGCGAAGTCGCCGTCCTGGAACTCCAGCCCGTCGTAGTCCCCGTCCGGCTCCAGTCCCTGGCCCTCGTACGGCTCCAGCGGGGGGAGCCGCACCTCCGGGCGCCGGGCGGGCTTCACCCGTGCCGCCCTCGCCCCACGACCGTCCCCGGACGCCCCCGTACCCGCCCCGGCACCCGCACCACGCACTCCACCCGCCGCCGCTCGCCTCACCATGCCCCCATCCTGCACCCCACCACTGACAATCCCCCTGACCTGCGGAAACAACCAACCCCGGGACCCATTCCCACCCCCGATGTCACATTCCGGGCCGCCCGACGGTCGTACACGCAAGACCTCCGACCCAAGGGAGACCACGCCCATGGACCGCATCACCGTCATCGGCGGCGGCTTCGCCGGACTGACCGCCGCGATCACCGCCGCCGAGGCGGGCGCCGACGTCACCCTGCACGAGGCCCACCACACCCTCGGCGGACGGGCCCGTACCGCCGAGGGGACGTACCGGACGAACGACGGCCCGCACGCCCTCTACAACGGCGGCCCCCACTGGACCTGGCTGCGCGAGCGCGATCTGATCGGGCCGCTCGCCACGATCCCGCCGCTGGAAGGGGCCCGGTTCCGGCTGCGGCACCACGGACGGCTGCGCCGCACCCCGCCCTTCGCGATGCTCAGGCTGCTGCGCCTGGGCGCCGACCGAGCCCCGGTCGACGTCGATTTCCGCACCTGGGCGACCGAGCGGGTCGGTGCGGAGGGCGCCCGTGCCGCCGCGCACTACGCCGCCGTGGCCCTCTTCCACCACGACCCCGGCGCGTTGTCCGCCGCGTTCGTGCAGGAGCGGCTGCGCCGCGCGACCAGGCTGCCGCCCGAGGCGCACTACCCGCGCGGCGGCTGGGCCACGATGATCGACCGGATGGCCGCCCACGCCTGGAACCTCGGCGTCCGGGTGGAGACCCTCTCCCGCGTCGCGACCCTGCCCACCGACACCCCCGTCATCGTCGCGACCTCCCTCGCCGCCGCCCGCCGCCTCCTCCAGGACCCCTCGCTGACCTGGACCGGCGGCCGTACGGCCCTGATCGATCTGGCGGTACGGACCCGGCGCGGCGACCCGTTCATCGTGTCCGACCTGGACGCGCCGGGCTGGCTGGAACGGTTCACCGCGCAGGATCGCACCCTCGCCCCGGCCGGCGAGCAGCTGATCCAGGGGCACATCCCGATCGGCCCCGAGGAGTCCCGCGCCGACGGCATCGCCCGCGCCGAACAACTGCTCGACCTGGCCTTCGAGGGCTGGCGCGAGCGCGTGACCTGGCGACGCGAGGCCCTGGCCAACGGCCGTACGGGGGCCGTGGACCTGCCCGGCACCAGCTGGCGGGACCGGCCCGCCGTCGATCGGGGCGCGGGGGTGTATCTGGTGGGCGACGAGGTGGCCGCGCCGGGCGTGCTGTCGGAGGTGTCCTTCACCAGCGCCCGCACGGCGGTGTCGCTGGCGCTGGGCCACCGCCCGGGGGACGTTCCCGGCACCACGCTTGACCTGAAGCAAGCTTGAGGTTGAAGAGTGGGGGTGTCGGGAGAGAGTCCGCGGCCCGCACGGCCGTGGCCCAGCCCAGCCCAGCCCAGGTCAGCCCAGCCCAGCCGGCCTGCTCGCTCATCCCCAGGGGAGCCCCCATGCACGCCATCCGTCTGCACACCTTCGGCCCGGCCGAGAACCTCACCTACGAGCAGGTCGCCGACCCGGTCCCCGGCCCCGGCCAGGTCCGTATCGCCGTGGCGGCGGCCGGGGTGCATCTGCTGGACACCGCCCTGCGCGAGGGCATGCAGGGGCCGCTTCCCCAGCCGACCGCGCTGCCCACCATCCCCGGCCGGGAGGTCGCCGGGACCGTCGAATCGCTCGGCGAGGGCGTCGCCGACCTGTGGCTCGGCATGCGGGTCGTGGTGCACCTGGGCTTCGCCCCCGGCGGGTACGCCGAACTGGCCGTCGCCGATGTCGACCGGGTCCACGAGATCCCCGCGAACCTCGACGCGGCCGAGGCCGTCGCCATGATCGGGACCGGGCGTACGGCGATGGGGATCCTGGGGTTCGCCGAACTGGGCCCCGGCTCGGTGATCGTCGTCCCGGCCGCCGCCGGAGGCATCGGCACGCTGCTGGTGCAGTACGGCAAGAACGCGGGCGCCACCGTGATCGGCCTGGCCGGCGGCCCGGAGAAGGTCGCCCGGGTCGCGGCGAACGGCGCCGATCTCGCCGTCGACTACAAGGACCCCGGCTGGCCGGCCAAGGTCCGCGCCCACCTCGGCGGCCGGCAGGTCACCCAGGTCTTCGACGGCGTGGGCGGCGACGCGGCCCGCGAGTCGGTCGCGCTGCTGGCCCCCGGCGGACAGCACATCGTCTTCGGCTGGTCCTCGGACGGACCGGCTCAGGGCGAGCCGTACCTCGTCGAGGGCGTCTCGGAGCAGGTCCTCGGGCCGGCGATGATGCGGAAGGCGGGCGGCGCCAACCCCATCCGCACGCTCGAACTGCGCGCCCTCGCCGAGGCCGCCGCCGGCCGTCTCGCCCCCGCCGTCCAGCGCTTCCCCCTCACCGAGGCCGCCACCGCCCACCGCGCCCTGGAGACACGGGGGACGATCGGGAAGGTCGTACTGGAGCCGTGACCCGCCCCCGGACGGATCAGGAACCGTGACCGGACCCCGCCCGATCTCGTCCCATCTGATCCTGCACGGGGCGGACGTGGAGATGCCGGTGAAGCTGAAGGTCCCCATCGGAACACCCCCGCGTGCGCGGGGCCGACGTCACCACCGCCCGCATAGGGCAGCGTGGGCGCGGAACACCCCCGCGTGCGCGGGGCCGACGAGGAGCCTGACCACGTAGGACGCCTGGTGCACGGAACACCCCCGCGTGCGCGGGGCCGACCGCTCCTGGCGGGCCCGCTCCTCCTGACGCTCCGGAACACCCCCGCGTGCGCGGGGCCGACTGCCGCACGATGGCCGTGTCCGATGGCCTGGGGGGAACACCCCCGCGTGCGCGGGGCCGACACGATCATTTGCGCCGAGTGCTGCACCCACCCGGGAACACCCCCGCGTGCGCGGGGCCGACGCTTTCTGACCTGCACTTCTATCCGGGAGTAGCCCCGTTTTCATTCAGTGGGATCGGGCTGAGGTCCCGGTCAGGGTGGGTCGATGGATGGCGAGTATGCACAACTATGTCTAGTACCCGGCTCGTTGTCGTTTTGGGGCGGGCCGCGCCAGTCTAGGAGTGCTCTGATCGTGACGCGCCGCTGGCGCAGGTGGTCCGGGCCGGGTTGGCGGGCACCGGCCGGGACGACAGTCCGGTCGGGGACATCGCCTCACGCCTCCGGGCCGGAGAGGCGGGGAACCTCGGGCCGTGGTCCCTGGCCGGTTCGGCAGCGGGGGCAGCGGCACGGGGGCCAGGGGTGGGAGACGGTGGTGAGGGGTCCCGGGGTGGGCCGGTGGGTGCGTCGTACGGTGGGGCCGGTGCGCTGGCCGTCCGGGCCGACCCGGTACGTCTCGATGGTCATGCGGGAGGTGCCCGGTGCGGGCCAGGTGCCGACGTTCACCGCGTCACCGCCCCACCCCGCCCGTGGCGGGGGCGGTCCTGACCGGTGCCGGTCATGGCTTCCCCCGACGGCTGGTGGAATGCGGGTGGTGGCGTCGGATGAGGACGTTCATGTCCGACACCCGGGACCCGTCGCCCTCGGTGGCTGCCTTCACGCGCTCGCGCGCCCAGGCGTCGCACCGCTCGCAGCCAGGGAGCGGCTGCGGGGGCCGCAGGGGCAGCCCCAGGAGCGGGGGCGGCTCGGGGTGTCGCTGAGTCGTCACGCGGGGCGCCGCCCGTCCCTCATCAGGCGGCGCAGGCCGACGCCGGTGGAGCAGTTGTCGGCGTCGCCGGTGCACTGCCCGCACAGGGGGGGCGTGGTCCAGCAGCGCCCGGTACGCCTGCTGTCCGGTGTGGGTGCGGCAGGCGCGCGGGAACCAGCGGACTCCGTCGCCCTGGCGCTCGCCGAGATCGACCGCAATCCCTGTCGGCAGCGGCTGCTCGGAGGCGTCCCAGACGCAGACCGCACCCCGCACCTGCGCGTCGGTCAGCGCGTCGGCTGGTGGGAGGAGGAGGCCGAATGCCTCGGCCGGGATGTCGTGGACAGCGCTGCTCATGGGCGTCCCTCGATGCGATGCGATGCGAAGTGGTGCCGGACCGGAACCCTGGTGGGGGAAGTTCGGCCGACACCGCCGTTCAGTGGACGCACCGTAGAACTGGGCGCAAGTGGCGTGACAGGGACGCTGCGCACCACTTTCATACGCGAGTAGGGCGCTGCGTCCTACCCGTCCAGGTGGAGTCGGTCGGCGAGTTCGGTCACGGGTGAGGTGCGCCGCCGCTCGCGGTCGCGCAGCTCTGCGACGACACGGCGCGCGGTGCCGTGGTAGCGCATCCACTCCGGGGCGTCCTGCTCGGCTTTCAGGAGCGCTTTGGTGGCCTGCTCGTCACGCTCAAGGTCGGAGTACGCCAAGGCGCGGTCGACGTGGAAGCGGGCCCGCCAGGTGGGAGGAAGAGACGCGATGCCCGGCACCGTACGGGCCGTGGTGATCGCGTCCTGACTTCTTTCCATCTCGACCAGGAAGTTGACCTTGGCCACTCCCGTGTTGGTGGGGCCGAAAGGGGTCGCGTAGTCGAGCCGGTCGGTGCCGATGCCGGCCGCAGCGCCTGTCGCCATCCGCAGCAGCTCGTCGACGCGGTCGTACTTGCCTTCCCCCTGCCGCACGGTGGCCGTGGCCGCGCGCAGCAAGAGGATGCCCCACAGGGACAGTTCGAGCGGCGGAGAGCGGAAACCGGGCTCGATCCGGTCGGCGTAGCTCAGGGCGACCCGCTCGGCGTCCTCCAGCCTCCCCTGCCGTGTGAAGATCCAGGCCAGGGTGGATGCGCCGATGGCCTCCAGATGGGGGTCGTCGGAGCGTCGGGCGGCGTCCGTCCCGCGCTCTATCGCGGTGTACGCGGCATCCTCCTTGCCCAGCGCGGTGAGCGTGGTGGCGGCGACTTGGTACGCCTCGGCGAGCACCGCGTACGCCGCCGCCTGCGAGGCCCCGTTGTAGGCGCGGGCGGCTGCCTTCGCGTCACGGATGAGCTGGGGCAGGAGCGCTCCGATCTCGCCCATGCGGCCCTCGCGGCGGATGCGCTCCGTGGAGTCGAGGGAGGCGCGCAGCGCCCCCATGGTGGGCGGTTCCTCGGCGTCGGACTCCTCACCGAGGAGGTCACCGATCGGGGAAACCGCCTGCCGCAGCGCGAGAACCGACGGGGCGTCTCCCTCACTGTTCGCCTCGAAGGTGGTGGGCTGACCGACCAGCGCGGACGTCTCAACGTCGAGCGCGCGGGCAAGCCGGTTGAGGGTGGACAGCCGGGCCGTCAACCGCCTGTTCTGCTCCAGCTTCCGCACGGTGTCCACGGACACGCCCGAGCGCTCGGCCAACTGCTCCTGCGTGAGTTTGCGTCGGGCTCGCAGTCGGCTGATCCGGTCACCGATGCTCATCTCGTCCTCGTACCGCATGGTCACCCCCGCCAGGTGGATATCCATCCACGGTACGCCTGTGTGTCATCGCGACAGATGCGAGAGTGGTGTGCCGACCCCCCTGGCCTGATTTGATTTCGGGCATGACGAATCGTCCCGAAGCGATGCGGAACCATTGGTGGTGGCGGCCCGGTTGGAGTGCGGGCCGCCGCTTCTACACCTGGCATCTCACCTTCGAGGGCCAGGATGACGTGCACCGCTTGGCCGCTGAGTACCGAGCCGTGCTCGCCCCGCTCGGAGAGAGCCTCACCCCCATCCCCGACGAGTGGCTGCATCTCACCATGCAAGGCATCGGATTCGTGGGCGAGATCGAGGAAGCCGACGTCCACGCGATCACCGATCGGGCGCGCACCCGTCTGTCGCAGTTGCCCGCACTGGACCTGGAGATCGGACCGGCAGTGCTCGACCCTGAGGCCGTGCTCCTGCCCGTCCGCCCAGACGGGCCGGTGCGGGCAGTGCGGGCCGCCATTCGCGAAGCCATCGGCGATGTACTCAGCGAAGTACCGGAGAAGGCCGACGGGTTCACCCCGCACCTGTCCGTCGCCTACAGCGCGGGCGACGGCCCTGCGGACCCCGTCATCCGCGCTCTGGACACAGCCGACGTGACACCCGCCAGCGCCTACATCACCGCAGCCGAACTCATCGTGATCAATCGCGACAATTACATGTACGAGTGGGAGTCTTTCGCCAAAGTGCCGCTCGGATAGCACCACACCGGACGACGAAATGCTCCCCTGCCCGGAGGCGAGAGGGGGGAGTTGAGCAGAGCCGCGACGCGAACTCCCACGTCACCCCGGTGCCCGGCCAACCAGCCGCCAGATGCAGCAGCCGGTCCGGCCTATCAGTCCAGGTCGGCACAGGCCATGGCGACCGCGAGCACCATGTCAGGGACGCCGCTCAGGCAGAGCGCCGCCCCCGTGATCGGATCAGCTACATCGCGCGCGCCTCGTGCAGCACCGGCACACCAGTCACCACCGCAGAGTCTCGCCCGCAACGAGGGAACATCCCCGCGTGTGCGGGGCCGACGCGTACCGGGTCCCGATGTTGGTCAGGACGACCGGAACATCCCCGCGTGCGCGGGGCCGACCCACGGTGCTTCCGCACATACATGTGCGGGCTCGGAACATCCCCGCGTGCGCGGGGCTGACGCTTCCTGGCCTGCACTTCTATCCGGGAGAAGCGTCGATTTCATTCAGTGGGATGGGGCTGAGGTCCCGGTCAGGATGCGTCAATGGATTGCGAGTATGCGCAGCTATGTCCAGTCCACCGCTCGTTGCCGTTTGGGCGGGGGCCGCGCCAGTCTAGGAGTGTTCGGATCGCGATGCGACGCTGGCGCATGTGGTTAAGCCGGAGTTTGGCAAAGTGGGCAGAATCCTTCCTCGGCACCAGCAAAGCCCCAGGTCGACGCCTGTGGTCCCCGCGCACGCGGGGGTGGTCCCAGGTCGTACGCGTCGCCGTCGGCGGCGAGGGTGTGGTCCCCGCGGACCCGACCCAAAAGCCTGACCGCCCCCCGACCTGATCTGCAACCGTGGCCGACCCCAGCCCGACCAGGAACCGTGGCCGGGCCCCGACAGCCACAACGGTCACCCGTCACCCGGGGCCGGACCCCGGGCAGGTCCGTATCGCCGTGGCGGTCGCCAGCGTGCACCTCCTGGACACCGCCCCCGCGCGAGGGCATGCAGGGGCCGCTGCCCCAGCCGACCGCGCTGCCCGCCAGCCCCGGCCGGGAGGTCGCCGGGACCGTCGTCGAATCGCTCGGCGAGGGCGTCGCCGGGCCGGGGTGTGCCGGGGGCGAAGCCGAGGTGCACCACGACCCGCTCGCCGAGCCACCGGTCGGCCCCGGGCCCGGGCCCGGCCCCGGCGCACCCGACCCCGGGGCCGGATCGAGGTGAGGATCAGGGGAGGGATCGGAGCCCGGATCAAGGCCCCGGTCGAGGTGGGGATCGGCCTGGGCATCCGGGTGCCGCCCGCCCCGGCACAGGAGCCGGCACCGGAGCCGGCACCGGAGCTGGCACAGCAGCCGGCACCGGGGCCGCCCAGGATGCGCCCCCTCCCGATCCATGGTCGACTGATCGCGTGAGTGTCACCCGACCAGGTGAGCCCTCCGCGGAAGCCGATCCCCGTCGCTGGTGGGGCCTGGTGATCATCGGTCTTGCCCAGCTGATGGTGGTTCTGGACGCGACCATCGTGAATATCGCGCTCCCCTCCGCGCAGCACGACCTGGGCATCTCGAACGGCAACCGCCAGTGGGTCATCACCGCCTACACGCTCGCCTTCGGCGGTCTGCTCCTGCTCGGTGGCCGGATCGCCGACCTGGTGGGCCGCAAACGTACCTTCGTGATCGGCCTGATCGGGTTCGCCGCCGCCTCCGCGCTGGGCGGCGCGGCCACCAGTTCCGGGATGCTCTTCGGCGCCCGTGCCCTCCAGGGCGCCTTCGCCGCCGTACTGGCCCCCTCCGCGCTGTCCCTGCTGACCACGAACTTCACCGACCCCAGAGAACGCGGCAGAGCGTTCGGCATCTACGGCGCCATCGCGGGCAGCGGGTCGGCGATCGGCTTCATCGTCGGCGGGCTGCTCACCGAGTACCTCAACTGGCGCTGGTGCCTGTACGTCAACGTCCCGATCGCGGTCATCGCGGTGTTCGGCGCGCTCTCCCTGCTGCACGACAGCGACCGCCGCCCCGGCGCCCGGCTGGACATCCCCGGCGTCGTGCTGGGCTGCGGCGGCCTGGTCGCGATCGTGTACGGCTTCAGCGAGGCGGAGTCGCGCGGCTGGACCGACTCGCTGGTCCTCGGCCTCTTCGCGTTCGGCGTCGCCCTGCTGGCGGCGTTCGTCTGGTGGCAGAACAGGGCGACCCAGCCCCTGCTCCCGCTGCACATCATCAAGGACCGCAACCGCGCCGGCTGCTTCCTGACCATGACCCTGGCCACCATCGGACTGTTCGGCCTGTTCCTCTTCCTGACGTACTACCTCCAGGGCATCCTCGGCTGGTCGCCCGTGCGGACCGGCCTCGGCTTCCTGCCGCTGACCGTCGCCATCATCATCGGCTCGACCCAGATCTCGGCCCGGCTGCTCCAGCATGTCTCGCCGCGCACCCTGATGGTGCCCGGCATGCTGCTGGCGGCGGGCGGCATGCTGCTGCTGACCCGGATCACGATCCGCTCCGACTACGCCACCGAGGTCCTCCCGGCGCTGCTGCTGATGGGCCTCGGCATGGGCCTGACCTTCATGCCGATCTTCGCCACCGCCACCGCGGGCGTCGCCCCGCAGGACTCCGGCGTCACCTCGGCGACCGTCAACACCTCCCAGCAGGTGGGCGGCTCCATCGGCACGGCCCTGCTCAACACCATCGCCACGACCAGCACCGCCGCCTACCTCACGGCGAACCTCACCAACCCCGCCGACCGCGCCCGCGTCCTCGCCGAGGGCACCGTCCACGGCTACACCGTCGCCATCTGGTGGGCGGCCGGCGTCATGGTCCTGGCGGCCCTGGTGGCCGGCCTGATGGTCACGGCGAAGCCCCCGAAGTACACGGCGAGGACGAGCAACCGGGTCCCGGAGTCGGTCACCTCGACGGAGGGGCGGCCGTAGCGCGGGAGGGGCGCCCCGGCCCATGTCGGCCCCGGAACGCCCCTGCTGTCCCTTCCCTCCCGTCAGTCACCGGCGAAGGTCACCGCCGCCTCACTTCACCACCGCCTTCGTCGGCTTGCTCAGCGACGACCCGTCCTTGTGCCCGGTCCGCTTGGCGACCACCTTCACGGTGATCTTCTTGCCCTTCTGCGCCGACTTCAGCACCAGCGAGGACTTGGTGGCCCCGCCGATCGCCGCGCCATTGGCGTACCACTGGTACGTGTAGCTGGTCGGCGCCGGTGTCCAGGTCCCCTTGGTCGCCTTCAGGGTCCGGCCGACCTTCGCGGTGCCGCTGATCACCGGCGCCTTGGTGGCCTTCGGCGCGTCCCCCTTGGCCACGGTCACCGCCGCCGAGGTCGCCGACCCGCTCTGCCAGCCGGACCGCAGCGCGGTCACGGACACCGTCAGCTTCTTGCCGAGCGCCGCGGCGGGCACGGTGTACGACTGCCCCGTGGCGCCGGAGATCGCCCGGCCGTCGGTCTTCCACTGGTACGTGTACGAGGTGGGCGTCGCCGACCAGCTGCCCGGCGCGGCGGTGACCTTGGCGCCCACCTTGGCCGTGCCGGTCACCTTGGGCGGGGCCGTGCTGGTGAGCTGCGGCGGGGTCACCGTGAAGGTGCCGCGCGAGAACTCGCAGCAGCCCGCGTACACGCTGACGTTCCAGCTGCCGGGTGCCGCGCCGGTCAGATCGAGGGTGGCCGTCACGGACCTGTGGTCGGGGGCGACGGAGTCCGCGACCGCCTTGATCGTCCTGCCGTTGAGGCTCAGCCGGACCTCGGTACCCGGGCCGAGCGCGGTGCCGGTGACGGTGACCTTGGTCCTGGTGCCGGAGGCCCCGGTGGTCGGGCTGACGGCGGTGACCGCGACCTTGTCCGGTCCGCACAGCGACGAGAAGCAGTTCAGCCGGGCGCGGTAGGCGGTACCGGCCGCCTGCTCGGGCAGGCCGAGCAGGAAGACGCTGGGGCCGGGCACGGCGGACGACTCGCTCGCGGCGCACTGCCAGCCGGTCGGGACGTACCGCACGCAGCCGTTGCTCCAGGTGGAGCTGTAGAGCGCGGGCACCGCCGTGGTGGTGGCGCCGGTGGTGTCGGTGATCTCCGCGTTGAAGCGGTCGAGCCCGGCGGTCGGCAGCACCGCGCACACCGCGGTGCGGCTCTCGTCCAGGGTGCCGGTGATGGGACCGTAGCCGTACGCCACCGAGGGCACCCGGGTGCACTCGGGCGCCGGACCGGCCGCCGTCCCGATCCGCAGGGCGTCCAGCCGGTAGCCGGGGGCGGCCGTCAGCCTGGCCGGGGTCTGCACCAGGACCTGGTGGGTGGTGGAGCCGGTCACCGCGCAGGAGCGGTTGCGGAAGGAGCACTCGACGGTGCCGTCCCCGGCGAACACCACGATGTTGGCGGAGCCCTGCGCGTCCCGTACGTCCACGTGCACGACGTCGGTG
The DNA here is from genome assembly GCF_042749375.1 of Streptomyces sp. NPDC059477. Taxonomy (NCBI): domain Bacteria; kingdom Bacillati; phylum Actinomycetota; class Actinomycetes; order Kitasatosporales; family Streptomycetaceae; genus Streptomyces; species Streptomyces sp. NPDC059477. The sequence goes on from NZ_JBHYUG010000010.1 coordinate 106,756, forward strand.
GCCGCGCCGGTGGTGATCTGATGGCACGTCAGGGTGCCGGCGGCGCCGGACGTGCCCTTCAGGGACGGCCCGCCGACCTGGACGGCCGCGCTCTTCGCGCAGCCCGCCGAGGCGGCGCTCGCGGTGACGTCACGCCGGGTCAGGGTGTAGCCGGCGGCCTGGTCGCGGCCGGTGACCAGCACGGTGTGCCGCTGGCCAGCGGTCAGCGAGCAGGCCGTCCAGCCGCTGGTGGTCGAGTAGACCTCGCAGACGCTCCGGCCCGACCCGTCCAGCACCGAGAACCGTGCCGGTACCGCGCCGGAGACGGCGGTCAGCTGGAAGACCTCGGTGCGGGCCCGCGTACCCGCGGGGACCGCGAAGCACTGCGCGAAGACCCCGTCGCCGGTGCTGAAGGCGGCCTCGGCGCCGCCCGCGGCGAAGCTTCCGGCGGGCAGCACCGGGCAGTCGTTCGCCGCGTCGGTGCGGTACAGGGCGACGCTGTACGGGCCGACCGCGTACTCGCCGCTGTCCTCGGTGTGCACCAGCACCCGGTAGGGGGCCGTCCCGGTCAGCGCGCAGTCGCCGTTCGTGAGCTGGGTCGCCGAGCACTGGGCGGTGCCGGTGCGGTCGAAGACCTCCACGTCGATGTCCACGCCGGACGCCGCGCTCGGGGTGAGGGCGGCCATCCGGGCGCCCTGCGGCAGGTCCAGCGTCAGACAGTCGTACTGCCCAGCCGAGCGCAGCTCGCCCCGGTACAGCCCGGTCCCGACCGGCACGCATCCGGCGGCGGAGGCGCGGTCGAGCAGCAGCAGATCGTCGTCGGTGACGCCGAAGAGGTACGACTCCTCCAGGACGGCGGTGTAGCGGCCCGCGGCGGGCAGCTCGCAGGGGTCGATGGCGTAGCAGGCGATCTTCCCGGCCGGGTCGAACACCATGACGGGCCCCGCGGATTCGGCGTCGACCGCGTGGACCAGCAGGTCCCGGGCCTTGTCGACGGTGAACGTGAAGCAGGGGGTGGCCTGGAAGTCCAGGCCCTCGATCGGCCCGAAGGGGCGTACGGAGGCGGTCCGGCAGCCCTGGGGGTCGGACAGGGAGCGGGCCCTGACCGCGTACTCGGCGGGGAAGCCGTTCTGCGGGTCGGTGACCCGGGAGAGCACGCGGTAGGGGCCGTCGCCGGGCAGCACACAGCTCAGGGAGTGCGCGCCGTCCTCCGCGAAGCGCGGGCAGATCCGGGCGCCGGTCCCGTCGGTGATCCAGGCGACGACACCGCCGTACACCTTGGTGCTCCGGCTGAGCAGCACGCGTTCGCCCGGCTCGCCGGTGAAGGGCTGGCAGTCGATCTGCACCGGGCTCCCCGCCGAGCGGGCGGCGGTGGGCTGGTCCCAGCCGGTGCCGGCCGGGGCGAAGCAGCCGTCGGTGGCGGCGCCCAGCGGGACGAGGGTGAGGGAGACGTCGGCCGTGTCCCAGCCGCTGTTGGTGACCGTGACGGTGTAGTCGCCGGCGGCCGGGATCCGGCACCGGCCGTCCTCCTGGAACTCCTCCTCGTAGCAGTCCACGGGGGTGCCGTCGGCCGCTGTCAGCTGCGCGTGCAGATCACCCGCCGGATCGTGCACCGTCAGCAGATGCTCGCCCGCGGCCGTGGCCGTCACGCTGAAACAGGCGCTCTGCCCGACGGGCACGGTGGCCTTGCCGAGGGCGTCACCGGGGTCGCCGAAGGGGGCGAGCGGGAGGGCGGCGCAGGGGGCGTCGGCGGCGGAGCCGGTGGCTGTACCGGTACCGGTACCGGTGGCTGTGCCTGCGGCTGCGGTTGCGGTTGCGGCAGCCGGGGTCGCGACGCTCAGGGTGAGCAGGGAGGCGAGCAGCGACAGGAACGCGGCGAATCCGGCGGACCGGGCGAGGGCCCGCGCCCGTCTCTCGCGTCTCGTGCGCCACGCGGACGCACCGGAAATACGGCCGGTCATGCAATCCCCCCAGGATCAGTGACAGTTGAGGGGATAGTGGCACACGGGTACGACAGCACACGCACAGGTTTTCGCCGGTCGGCGGCACGCGGGACGGCCCGCCGCGCGGAACCGGCACGCCCTAGCCGCGCCCCGCCACCCGGTCCGCCGCCCGGGCCAGCAGCGAGGACCGCGCCCCCGGTGCCGTGAACTCCCGCCGGTCGGCGGCCCGGTAGGTGGCGTACATGCCCTGGACGCCGAGCCAGCGCAGCGGCTCCGGCTCCCACTTGCGGACCTTGTGGCCGACCCACGGCAGCTCGGTCAGGTCGGTGCGCCCGCCCTGACCGGAGTCCTGCTGGACCAGATCCCGCAGGGTGCGCGCGGCGAGATTGGCGGTGGCGACGCCCGAACCGACGTAGCCACCCGCCCAGCCGAGCCCCGTCGAGCGGTCCAGGGTGACGGTCGCGCACCAGTCGCGCGGCACGCCCAGCACGCCCGACCAGGCGTGCGCGACCCGGACCGGCGCCAGCGCGGGGAACATCTGTACGAGGATCTCGCGCAGTGCCTCGACGGTCGCCGCCTGCGTACGGCCGTCGTTGTCGGTGCGCGAGCCGAAGCGGTACGGGACTCCGCGCCCGCCGAGCGCGATCCGTCCGTCGGCCGTGCGCTGGGCGTACATATAGGCGTGGGCCATGTCGCCGAGGGTCTCGCGCCCGGCCCAGCCGATGGCCTCCCACTGCTCCTCGGTGAGCGGCTCGGTGGCGATCATCGAGGAGTTCATGGGCAGCCAGGTGCGCCGCTGGCCCTTGAGGGAGGCGGTGAAGCCCTCGGTGCAGCGCAGGATGTAGGAGGCGCGGACGGTGCCGTACGGGGTGACCGCGTGCCGCGGCCGGATCTCGGTGACCGGCGTCGACTCGTGGAGAATCACGCCGAGCGCCTCGACGGCCGCCGCGAGGCCGGTCACCAGCTTCACCGGGTGGATGCGGGCCCCGTGCGGGGTCCAGGACGACCCGACGGCGTCGCTGACCCGGACCCGGGCGGCGGTCTCCCGGGCGCCGTACAGCTCCAGGCCCTTCCCGCCGTACGACAGCTCGTGCTCGTGCTCGGCCTTGAGGCGGGTGAGCTGGGCGGGGGTGCGGGCGACGGTCAGCACACCGCCCTTGTGGACGTCGGCGTCGATGCCTTCCGCGCCGGCCGCCCGGATGACCTCGTCCACGGTGTCGTCCATGGCCCGCTGGAGCCGTACGGCGGCGTCCTTGCCGCGCAATTTCGCGTACCGGTCGCGTCCCGCGATGCCGTTGTAGAGCCAGCCGCCGTTGCGCCCGGAGGCCCCGTACCCGCAGAACTTCTGCTCCAGCACCACGACCCGCAGAAAGGGCGCGGCCTTCTTCAGGTAGTAGGCGGTCCACAGCCCCGTGTACCCGCCGCCGACGATCACCACGTCCGCGTCGGTGTCACCGGACAGGGGCTCCCGGGGCGTGGGAAAGCCGTCCTGCGCGTACCAGAAGGAGACACCACCGTTCACGACACTGCTGCTCATGGGCCGGACGGTAACCCGTGGACACGCCCCCTGTCTCCTACGGATTCAGTGGTTCTGCACGACGAAAACCGAAGGGATCGAAGGACTCGAAGGGGAAATCGCGGGCAGGCGGCGGTCGTACGTCCGTAAGGTCCCGCTGATGACGGAGATTCCGGAGACGTTCGCGGCGGCCCAGGCGAAGTACCACGGCGAGACCGGCCGGGCCTTCGTCGCCCGGCTGCCGGCGCTGGTGGCTGACTTCCTGGACCGCTGGAGCCTGCGCCCCGACGGCCGTCCGATGAGCGGTATGGCCGCGCTGGTGGTCCCCGTGGTCCGCGCGGACGGCACGGACGCGGTCCTCAAGCTCCAGCCCGTCGACGAGGAGACGGAGGGCGAACCGCTGGCCCTGCGCACCTGGGACGGCGACGGCGCGGTCCGCCTCCTGGACCACGACCCGGCCACCGGCACGATGCTCCTGGAACGCCTGGACCCCGCCCGGACACTCGCCCACCACCCCGACACCCACGAGGCGGTCCTGATCGTCGCCCGCCTCCTGTCCCACCTCACGGCCACCCCCGCGCCGGACGCCCTGCGTTCCCTGGGCCCACTGGCCACCACCCTGGTCGACCGCACCCCCGAGGCCCTCCCCCACGTCCCCGACCCCGCGACCCGCCGTCTCCTCGCCGACTGCGCCGCCGCCGTACGCGAGGTCATGGACACCCCCGGCGACCGGCTCCTGCACTGGGACCTGCACTACGGGAACGTCCTCGGCGCCGACCGCGCCCCCTGGCTCGCCATCGACCCCAAGCCCCTCTCCGGCGACCCCGGCTTCGACCTCCTCCCCGCCCTCACCAACCGCTACGACCCCACCGACATCGACTGGCGCTTCGACGCCCTGACCGACACCCTCGCCCTGGACCGCGACCGGGCCCGCGCCTGGACCCTCGCCCGCGTCCTCCAGAACTGCCTGTGGCAGATCGAGGCCGGGAGGGGGGTGGGGGCGGAGCTGGTGGAGATCGGGGGGCGGGTGCGGGGGTGACTCGGATGGGGCGGCGACGGTGGGGAGCGACTCTCCCCTCCCTCCCGAACGAGCACTCCTCCTGGCCTCCCCCGCGGCTTCTGCGCCGGAGTCGACCGTGCCGTAAGGACCGATGAAAGCGCCCCGGAACGCTACGGGGCGCCGGTCTGCGTACGGCGGCAGATCTTCCACAACCACCACGCGGTCCGCGCCCTGGAGCAGCGTGGCGCGGTCTCCGTCGAGGAGCTGGGAGAGGCCCCCCGCCTGCCCCCTGGTCACCAAGGTCCACAACGAGGCCCGGCGGTTCGCGGACGAGGGTTACGACATCCTGCTGATCGGCCAGCAGAGCCATGACGAGGTCGTCGGCACGACCGGGCAGGCCCGGACCGGATCCACCTCGTGAGCGGCGCCGAGGACGCGCCCACGCCGGGCGTGGACGAGACCTGGCTGCTCGACACCGGGACGGTCGGCGTCACCCGAACACCTGTCCCGACTCGGGTACGACCAGGTCCACAGCGAGAGGGACGCAAGGCTGAAAAAACCTTACTGCCCTGGTTTCCTGTTTCCATTTTCACCGGAAACAGGAAACACCTAACACTCTGGCCCCGCTTATGGGATGCTACTTTCATCCGCCAGGACGGGGCCATTTTGTGTGCCCATAGTCATTTCTTCCGTGAATCTCTTGCTGTCGGCGGACCATACTGAAGAGGCACTTGGGGTCATGACAGAAGTCACCCGTTGTTTCGGGCGCGAGCTCCGCAGGAGACGAGGCGAACGCGGATTCAGTCTGATTGAGTTCTGCGAGCTGGTCTCCTGCAGTAAAGGCCATCTCAGCAAGGTGGAGAGGGAGCTGGCAGCGCCGACCCGGGAGTTCGCCCTACGCTGCGATGAAGCTCTGGAAGCACAGGGTGAATTGGCGGCACTCGTCAGCGAAGAAACATCAAGAAAGAAGAGGGGCAGTAAGTTGAAGACGATTTTCGGACTTCCCGCTCCACCCTCTCATTTCGTCGGACGCTCCGAGGAATTGGCTCGCATTGCCGATCATCTCACCGATGAATCTTCGGGCGCCGTGTGCGTAGTCAGTGGCCTGGCAGGAGCGGGTAAGACCGCTCTGGCAGTCCGCGGGGCCTGGAACGCACTGGCTTCCTTTCCCGACGGATGTTTCTTTTTCGACCTCGGGGAAGAACCGCCCGGCTGCATCCGAGATGTCCTCCACTCGCTGCTCAGGCTGCTTGGCGTGCCCTTGGAGCAGCTGCCGTCCCGGCCTGATGCCCTGGCCAACCTGTGGCGCAGTCACATCACCGACAAGCGGCTGCTACTCGTTCTCGACAATGTCCGTAGCACGGCGGACATCACTCCACTGCTTCCGGCCGAGGCTGGATGCAAGTTCCTCGTCACCAGTCAGAAGCGCCTGAGCGCTCTCGACGATGCGACACATCTGTCCCTCGGAGTGCTGAGCGGCGCGGAGGCCGACGCGCTGTTCCGCTCAGTCGGAGGGGAGCCGGCCGCGGATGCTGCGGACCTCAGTGTCCGCGCGGTCGTGGAACACTGCGGCCGGCTGCCGCTGGCGGTGCGTATCGCCGCCGCTCGATTCCGCCGCGGTCCGATGCGGAACGTGGCCGAGCTCGAAGACAGGTTGTCCTACGAGGCCCACCGGCTCGACCTACTCGATGACGGGGATCGCAGCGTCACCGCCGCCCTCAGCGTCGCATGCAAGGGCCTGACCGTGGAGCAGCGTCGAGTTCTCGCACTCCTGGCCCTGCATCCTGGGCCCGGCACCGACCTCCATGACGTGGCGGCCCTTGCGGACGTCGATCTGTTTCGCGCCGGAATCCTCACAGATGGGCTTGCGGACATGCATCTCGTGGCCCATGAGTCGTCCCATCGCATCACGATGCACGGCCTGGTGCGCCAGTTCGCCCGGCTCGTTCTCCTTCCTGGCCTGGCGGTCGAGGACCGGCACGCCGCTGTCCTGCGTCTCCTCGAACATGGTCTCCGTCTCACCGTGGCCGCGGACAAGTTGCTCACTCCCCAGCGTTACCGGCCGCCTGTCATCCTCGACGACTTCCCCGGGAAGGCAGCTCCGTTCAGTGATCGAGCGACAGCACTGAAATGGATCGAAACGGAGTGGCACAGTCTCGTCATCCTGTGTCACACCGCAGCCGAACAAGGGCTGCATTCTCTGTGCTGGCAACTTGCCTTTGCACTACGGGACTTCTTCTTTCTCACGAAGCGGTGGGGTCCATGGATTGAGACCCATGTGCGCGCGGTCGAATCCGCGACAGCCGCGGGTGCTCGTACGTGGCTGGCCATCAGCCTGGGCAACCTCGGTATCGCTCACTCGGACCGAGGCGATCTGACCGTGGCCGTCGACTACTTCAAGCAAGCGTTGGTCCTGTATCAGGAGTTGGGCGACGACCACGGTGTGGTCAACACCATCTCCAACCTGGCCTGGGCCGAACTGTACCTGGGCGAGTACGAAAGGTCCCTCAAGGGCCTGCGCACAGCGCTGAGGTACTACCGCCAGTTGGGGAACACACGAAATTCCGCCATTGCACTCCGCGGTATCGCGCTGTTGGAGGCAGAATTGGACCACTATCCTGCCGCTGTCAAGCACGCTCAGAAAGCCCGTGCGGAATTCAACGCTCTGGGGCTGGATCTTGACGCCGTGATGGCGATGAACTGCGCGGCCTGGGCCCATTTCCGATCCGGCAACCATCAGGCCGCCGGTGCCGGATACGAGGAAGCGTTGGCGCTGGCCGATAAATGCGGCAGCCGCTACGAGAAGGCACGTGCTCTCACCGGGCTCGGCAACATCCACCGAGCGGCGGACGACCGGGAGGCAGCGACTGAACTATGGGCGCGGGCCGACGCCCTGTACGGCGGGCTCGAACCGGTGATGCTCGGGGAAGCGCGTGTCCGCCTGGCCTCCTGATGTGCCGCGGCATCTCCCCGTGCCGACCCGGGAGCTGACCGCGGCGCAGGTGCTCGCGGAGCTCAAGGCGCTGCGCAAGGGCTTCGGTTTCAACGATCCCGGCGCCCTGAGCCGTACCGGTCGAGCTCTTCGCCGTGTCGCCGGTATCGCCCCCGGTGAGGGAGGTGCGGTGGAGCGTGCCAAGCTCAAGAGCTGCTTGCTGGAGCTGATCGGCACGCTCCCCCCGGAGATGGCCACGCTCGGCAGACGAGCACTCGCCCTGGACGGTGCCGGTTCCGAGCGGTTCGGACAGCGGCTGCGCCGCATCGCCGCACAGCTCGACCGAGACCCGCGCACCGCCCGCCGACGAGTGGACACCGTGCTGGAACGCCTCGCGGAGGAAGCGGTCGCAGCCGGTTCGGGTCGGTCGCGCCGACCCGGCGACCTCGGGGCCCCACAGCCAGGCACCGGCGTCTGCGCAAGCAGTGGCCTGCCTCCGTGTCTCCCACCCCGGCCAAGAGGTCCCCGCCGACGGGCCGGGTCTCCGAACGGAGACCGGCCCGGATCCAACCGGAGGTCAGTCGGCCGAAGGCGGGAGAGCATCGAGGAAATTACCGTCATCGGTGGCTCCCTGCGCAGCCGCAGCGGCCTCCCGCACCACGCGCTGCCGGTCGGCATCACCGCCGACACAGTCGAGCAACAAGTCGGGATCGGCCGCGAGGATACCCGCGGGCGTGGTCAGCCCGGCCCTGGCCAGGCTGAGGTAGACAAGCCGACGGAGCGGAACCTCCGCGTGCCAGGCAAGGGGAACCAGATCCGCGACGATGCCCAGTTCGAGCTGAACGGGCAGGACATCGGGCATGCTGCCCAGCTCTGCGGTGGGGTGAATGCCGACGGCGATCTCGATGACGGTCCCGATCACATCAGCAGCGCGCTGCACCGCGTAGTGAACCGGGCCAGGAGCATCCGGCCTCGTGACCTTCGTCTGATCGCCGATCACCCGTTCGATGTCGGCGAGCCCGATCCCCTCCGCCCACATCAAACAGGCAAGAGTCCGCCGTGCCCGGCCGATACTGACGCCGTTCCGCGCCGGCGCACCCATGAGTCTGAAGACCATCGATTCGTCGGCCCCGCGGGCCTTCAGTCCTCCGGCGAGGCGGGTGTGTTCCTTGTACGGGGTGCGCGGAAGCCAGTCGAACCGGACGTCGGCCAATTCGGAGGTGAGCTGCGCGGCGCAGATCAGGGTGGCGGGGTTGATCCGGTTCTCCGGCACCGCCCGCAGTGCCTCCGCCACCGCGGCGACGGAGTCGACGCCGAGGCCGCTCCGGACAGTGAGCCTGCCCAGGTCCGTCAGGGCGAGCCCGTCCGGCAGGTCCTGTGGTCCCATCGGCGTTCCTTTCAGGAAGCCATTGGTGACGAGTTCGCCCACCATGCGCCGGACTTCCGCGCTCGGGAACGGATCGGCCGAACCGCTCGCCCTGGACTGGTGCGCGGCGAAGGTGGCCGCCAGGAAACGCTCGACATCCGTCCCCGAGCGGCGGCCGAGGACAGCGGGTTCGGCAAGGCCGGCCAGGATCACGGCGCGCGCATCGGTGGCGGGATCGACCAGCGCCGACCGTACCGGCTCCGGCTCCCCCTGGACGTAGCGCTGCCACTTCTGATCGGTGTCGGCGCTGCCCCGGGCCAGGATGATGGCCCGCCCCTCCTTCGCCTTGCCGGTACGCCCCGCCCGGCCGGCCATGTTCTTGTACTCGGAGACGGAGTACGGGCGGCCCTCCGCCGAGGGGTGCTCCAGCTCGCTGATGACGACGGAATCCGCGGGCAGATTGACACCCTGGGCCAGCGTTGTCGTGGCCACGAGCACCCGCACCTCGCTCTCCTGGCTTCCGAAGGACTGCTCCAGGAGGTGCCGTTCCATGGTCGTCAGGTCTGCGATGTGAAAGGCCACACCCCCTTCCAGGCAGGTTCGCAGCAGGTCCGTGGTCCGCCCACGGTCCGCGCTGGACAATGCCGCGAGCGGAGCGTGAGCAGGGGGCAGACCGAGCGTGCGGGCGAGCCTGCGGGCGAGCTCGCGGGCCCCGCTGCGCGTTGCCTGGAAGACGATGACCTGCTGTTCTTTCGCGACCAGCTCGGCCACCAGGCGCGTGAGCAGCCGACTGCCCCCGGCGGGCTCGGGGGCGGCCTCCGGTTCCAGCAACTGCTCGGCCGACTCAGCGCCTTGCTGGTCCCGGTACCGGAGGCGACCGTCCGGGCCCATCACTCCTTCGAGCAAGGGGACATCACGTCGGGTACCCGTCACCAGATTCGCGCGAAGCCACCGCGCGAGTTCGTGGGGCTTGCCAAGTACGGCGGAGAGTCCCACGATCTGAGGCGTCTCGGTGGAACCGCCCTCCCTCACCCGCAGCCAGGTGAGCAGCGTCTCCAGCAACGGGCCGCGCTCGGGCAGCATGAGGGACTGGATCTCGTCGATGACCAGGACACCCACGTTCAGCAGGCTCGGGCTCTTGGGCAAGAGCCCGATGAACTTCTCATAGGTGAGAATGGCGACCTCGTACTCGCCCTTGATCAAATTGACCATGTGGTCTCGCAGCTCGCCCGTGGCACGGATCACCCTGAATCCGAGAGGCTCGTAGAGGATCCGGAAATTCTCATACTGCTCATTGACCAAAGCGCGCGTGGGGAGCAGAAAGACTGCCTTCTTCCCGTCGGTCACAGCTCGCATGGCACTCAGCTCGCCCACCATGGTCTTGCCCGTTGATGTCGGTGCGCTGACCAGGACGTTCATTCCTTCGAGCAGCGCGCCCTCGTTGATGGCGTCGACTTGCAGTCGGTTGAGCTTTCCGATGCGGCTCCGCCATGCCTCCAGCACCGGAGGTGGAATCTTGTATTCGGCGAGTGACGAGAGGTCGGCGTTCACGGACATCGGCCTTGTGGCGTCTGGAGTCGCCTCGTAGCGCGGGCCCTTCGAGAAGATCTTCAAGGGGAAATTGGAGAAACTTCCGCCCAACACAGGGTCCTGGGTCGACTGGAGCCGGCTCCGCCTGTGGGAGCTGACACTCTTGGTCACGAAGTGAGCCAACTTGAGGATGTACACCTTGCCATCGTCGACGGCATCGGAGTGGCCCAGCAGTCCTTGGATCAGATAGTGGCTGAGCAGGCCATGGCGGACGCTCGCGTCCTCGAATGCCTCCTGGTCCCGGTCGGAAGCAGCGATGACGGCGACACCATCCTTGCGCAGCTCGTCGAGCCTCTTCGTGGCCGAGACGGCCCCATTGCGGCTGGTGGAGGCATCCTGCGGGACGGGGAGCACCTTGTCCGCGGCATGCCCTGAGAAACAGCAGTCCAGGACCAGGAGCAAGGCACGTGCCGGGATTTCACGGATCAGATCGGTGAACTCGTCCAGCGAAAAAGCGCTTTCGACCGGCTTGTCCGGCAGGACATCATACGTTGCGAGGGCGCCACCGGGGATGCCATGTCCGGAGAAAGCGATCATGACGAAGTCGTCGGGCATACTGGCCTCGGCCAGGTGTCGCATTTCTGTCACAAATCTTTCCTTGGTGGCATCGCCGTCCAGGAGTACGGTTGATTTCCCTCCAAGGTTGTCATCGAACAGGGCGCTGAGCACAGTGGCATCCCGCTTGGCGAACCGCAAGCTTGTGAACTCCGATTCGTAGTAGTCGATACCGACGAAGAGTCCGTGCGACCTCATGCCACTCCCTCAAGAATGCAGCTTCCCACCGGGCAATTCCGGTGAGCCCCGACAGGATGCTGGAGGAGCGGTACGATTTGCAACCTGATTGGGGAGGACAGTCGATTTTCGGAACCCGAGGTGTTTTCCGATTGTTTTCAAAGGGGGAATGGCCATGAGTAATGCGCGCAGCGCTGCCGCGACACCTGCGAGTGGCGACCTTGTTCGAATGAATCTCGCCGACGTTCGAGGCGGTGAAAGGGAGTGCCCGCACAAGCTGGCAGCGAAGATACGCCCCGCCCGACCCCGCCCGCGCCGGGTCGCCGCACCTGCCGGCACCCTGACCACATGGTCGATGGGCCCGCTGCACGACGTGCTGGATCTGGTCGAGTTCAAGCAACTGACCGCGGCCGAGGCCCTGATCGATTGGAGAGCGGCACCAAAACGTCCCGTTCACCCCGCGCTGGCCCAGTGGACCGAGCAGGCCGTCCATGGCTACCTCACCGCGGTCGCCGCGCTACGGGCGGCACCCGGCGTACCGTGCGGCGAACCGCTGGAGCCCGTATCACGCTTGTGGGCCCGCCAGCGGGGACCGCTGAAGCCCGGCGACCCTGACATGTACGAGGAACTCGTGACCGACCGGCGCTACGCCGGGCACGGGGTCCGCGAACTGCGCGTCGTACGCATGGGGTCGGTGCGCAACCGTCCCCGGGACGACATCGAGATCGCGGTGGCCGTAGGGGTACTGGCCGGCGGACGGCCGGTGTTGAGTTCCAGGTGGGACAGGAACCCGCTGAGGCTCGGACAGTCCGAATCCGCCCGGCTGGTACGCCTGGTGGAGATCGGCTGCGCCGACGCCTCCCACCGTGTCCTCTTCGAGGGAACTCGCGCGGAAGCGTACGCGTGCTACGACTCAAGCGTCGAGGCACACATCGAGCAATTGATCGCGGGCGGCTCGTATCGCCCCGGCGAGAAATGCGGCGGGTGCGACGCCGTCGACAACTGCCCCGCGGTCCCCTCCGTTCCGGGCCTCCTCGGAGTCAGCGCCTCCGGCTCTCCCCGCCGCTCCTGGTCGGTGACGACGGGACGTACCCATCGCCGATGCCCTGCCCGCGCCCATATGGAGAGCCTGTTCCTGCCGAGGGACGCCGCGATCGAGGACAAAGAGGCCATCACACGCGGCAAGGCCGTACACGCATGGATCGAGAGTCGTCACCGCCGCACACCACAGCAGCCCTGCGTACCGGATGACGTGCCCGGTCCGCCGGAGGCTTGGGAGTACGGGGGATGGCGGGTGACCGGACTCCAGGCCCGCCTCGGCATCCAGATGATCGGTGACCACGCTCTCGTCTGCCCGCTGCGGGACCGGCCCGAGGACACAGAAGTCCATCCGGAGCGGGCGATTGCCGTGTACGACCCCGACGCCGACGTCGTCATCGTCGCCAAGACCGACCTGCTCTACCGCGTGTCCGACCGATGGGCCCTGCGCGAGACGAAGACCGTGAGAGCCCTGAGCGAAGGGGACCCCTTGGAGCAGCATCCGCAACTGGCACTGGCCGTGCTGCTCGCTCAGGCCGGCGCGCTGCCGGGAGCCGGGCACTGGCAGGTGGAGCTGGAGCGGCTCACCGGCAGCGGGCCGGTCGTGACCCAGCTCGATGTCACCGCCCCGGATGTGATCGCCCGGGCACAGCACGTTCTGGACCCGTACATCACCCCGTGGCGTGCCGACTCGCAGTATCCGACCAAGGCCGGCAAGGCGTGCGAGGACTGTCCGTTCACGCGGTGGTGCCCCGACGCGGCGAAGAGGAGCAGCACATGACCGAGTGGCTGACCGGTCCGCGGGACGACCCGGCCGAACGCGCCCACCGTGTGGTGGCGGCAGCTCTGCGGGCCGCCTACGCATGGACGGCCCGGCGGCATCGGGGCGACGCCATGCGAGAGGTCGCGCGGATGACCGGTGTCGTCATGGAAGCCCATGGACCCGGCCGAGGGCCCACGACCCCTCTGGAACTCGTCGGCTGTCTGCGGCAGCCCCTCGGACGGCTACCGGCCCTCTCCGCCCAGGCGGACGAGCCCATCGCACAGGCGGTGCTCCTCGACAGCGACGACCGGCTCACCTCGGACGCATACGACCTGGCATGTGAATACGCGCTGCCGGTCGGCGGGCCGTCCGCGTCCGACCGGTGGAAGCCGACCTGGGCCCAATGGATGCCGACGTGGACCTGGATGCACGCCGACAAGATCCGTGGCGACACGTTCAATGCACTGAGGGACGGCAACGGCCAGGAAGGCTATGTCGCTTCCCGGCGGTTCCTCATCGAGCACCCGGCAGGCCCTCTCTCCGAGCTGCGTGACCTGATCAGCAAGACCGGGGTACGGCTCCCGCCCAGGGGCTACACCGACATTCCCGCCGATCACCTCCACCGGTCGTCCGGTGGCGAGACATGGTGGTGGCCCTGCGCCATCTGCCGCTGGCCGATGGGAGTGTCGGGTACGACCGTACGCTGCCGGTACAGCCCCCATGCCGCCGTCTATCAGCTGACCGGGGGCAGGACGGCCAGCTCCCGTCCCTCTCTGAGCCGGGTCGATGAAGGACGTCCGCGGCTGGCCACACCGGTGGCACGGCCGGCGGACGATTCCCGATGTCTGGAATTCGGCGTCTGGCGATTTGTGGTGGTTCCCGGGGTGAGCGAACTCAGGGTCAAGCGCAGCCTTGAGGAACTCGGCGCGACCGTTGAACTCTGGCCCCAACTCGACAGCTACGACCTGCACGTACAGGCGGGCGACAAGAAATGCCAGATCGATGTGAAGGAGTACCGCTCGCCGCACCGCCTGATCGCCGACCTTCGGGCGAAGGCGCCCAGCGCCCACGCCCGGATCCTCCTCCCGAAGACACACGAGCACCAGCTGGAAACCCTGAGAACCGCTCTGCCTTCGCTCCGGTTCACCACCGAGACGAAGTTTCACTCCGAAGTACGACGAGCGCTGAGGACGGTATGAGCACCCCCGTACCTGGCTCCGAGAAGATCTTTCCCCGCGTACTGGGGGCCGCGATCGGGCTTGCCGCCAGTTTCTTCCCCATCGAGGACAGCGGCGGATTCAGGCGTACGACCACTCGTGACGACGTTCTCTACATTCTGGACGGCCACATCGCGGACTGGTCCGGCTGGCGTGATCTTCCCGAGAGGGACGCGCGCCGCTTCACGAAGCTGCTGCGTCGGCGCCCCAACCAGATGGCCAACGCGGAGGCGGCAGGCAAGATCCTCGACCGTCTCCTCGGCAGCGGCCAGATCCCCGGCTGCACCGCGGTCGACGACCGAGGAGGCGGTCCCGGCCAGATCGCCGTCGACCCCGGAATGCCCCTGTCCACCTACGTGGACGGTTTTCTCAGCCAACTCGACGAACTCTACGCGGCGAAGAACCGAGTACTCGCGCCCGCCCAAGTCGGTCCTCACATGACCACGACGGGGGTGACCGGGCCGGACGGCCAGCGGCAGACGTTCGTCGACTTCCATTTCGAGATCCGCCCCCACCACGTCGACCCCGGGCACCCGCTTCCCACCATCCGTGACGCACCGGGCCTCAGCGAACGCTTCGTCCCTTTCGAGGAGTTGCGGCAGATCGCGCAACGCATCGACCAGGACGAGCGGGAACGCGGGAGAAGTGCCTACCGCGAAACGGCGGTGGACCGGTTCGCCCGGCAGATCCGCGCTCGCGGGAAGGACTCCGTCGAGGGCCTGGACCTGACGGCCGGCAACCTCAACGAACTCCTCGCCTACACGGGGTTCGGGAAGTCGGTCGTCCTCATCGAGACGTTCGCCTGCTGGGCCGTCGGCCGCGGTATTCCCGTGGCCTTCGTCCTGCCGACCAACGCGGATGTGGTCCGGGCCGTCCACGGCATCGAACGCGCCCTGGAAATCTGCGGCGTGGAGCCCAAGGGCGGGATCGTGCCGCTGGTCTCACCCCGGGCGCTGATCAAGGTCGCCGAGACCGCGGCGGCACGGGTCACCAAGGACGGTCCGGACGCGGACTGGATCTGGGAGCGCTTCGGTTACGGCTGCGCACTCGCCGCGGTGGCCGACTCCGACGATGGCGTGGACCGTTGGCAGCCGGGCAGCGAACCGTGCGCAAGGCTGCGCAAGCCGTCCCGGGGTCGTAAGAAGAACATCACGGTCTCGTGTCCCTGGCGGACCACCTGTGGACGCTATCGGGCCGCGCGCCAGGCGTGCACGGCGGATGTCATCGTCACCTCGCACGCGAACCTCCTGCTCGGCGTGGTCCAGACACCGGTGGAGGACGGCTACGGCGGGGACGACCGGCTGACCGTGGAAGAGCTGCTGATGCGGCGTTGCCAGATCATCGTCATCGACGAGGTCGACGTCTTCCAGAGCACGGCGATCGACCAGGCGGGCCGCCATCTCGTCCTCGACCACGCGGGACGGACCAACACCCCGCTGCGTAAATTCGATGAGGACTTCGCCGCCGCGTTCGGGCGTCTCCAGGACGAGGTCGACGCCAGTGTCCGCGACGCCTATTTCACTCTCCGCTATCTGTCCGAGAACTACGTGAGCCATCTGACCTACGAGCGCCTCGGTGCCACACCGCCCGCCAAGGGACGCCGACCACGGGGACCTGGACGCTACTGGTCGGTGCCCCGGCGCTGGGACAACTGGCTGACCGCCCGGCTGTTCGGCCTCGACACCGAGAAGGTCAGCGCCAAGCAATTGGAGATGTTCCGCTCGCTCTTCCTCGACGAGATGCCACCCCATGATGACGAGCCCCCATCCTTCGAGGACGCCCGACGACACCTCGCGTCGGTGGTCACCGGCGGGTCCGGCGGCCTGACCCTACCGGCGGCGCGCGTCGCCCTCGAACGACTGGTCAAGCATGTCCCCGAAGAGCACCGGACCAGGGTCGTCAACCGGATCCTGCGCCGGGCCATCCTCGAACGTATCCGGATGTTCCTGCATCGACTGCTGGCCAACAACGCCCAACTGGTCGACATCGGCGTCGAATCCGCCCAGGAGATCGCCGACGCGCTGGGAACGTACGGTCGTTGGCGCGTGACGCCGACCGGCCCACTGGGACGGCTCGTCTTCGCCTTCACCGAGTACTACGACGACACCGGAGGCCAACCCGCGCGCCTGTCGACGGCCGCGTTCGGCGGCGATCCGCACACCTACACCGTGGGACTCGGCGACACCACCGCGCTCGCTCATGCCGGGGTCCGCCGCATCGTGCTCGGGATGTCCGCCACCTCGTACTTCCCGGGCGCTCCCCATCACCACATCCACACCACCCCGAAGTGGTGGGTGACAGACGACAAGGAAGACGCGGTACGCATCCTGTCCGCACCGATCGACGACGAAGAGGGCCGGCCACGCCGGATCTCCGGCCTGGAGGGAGTCGAGCGGGCCGCCGCGACCCAGCGGATCGCCACGGCACTGTGGGACAGATACCTGCGGACCGAGCTGGAGGAGCTGAAAGTCGAGAAGCCTGGACGCGAACGGGTCCTCCTCGCCACGACGTCCTACGAGGCGGCACGCCACGTGGCCGAAGGGCTGTCCACGGCCGGCGTCGACTCCATCCGCATCTGCCTCGCGGTACGTCCGGGCACTTTCGCGGACGATCAGCAAACGGCCGTGGACACCGGCCGTTGGCGGGAACTGCCCGCCGACCGGCTGGAGAGCTTCCCCGCGGTCCGGGGAGCCGACATCCTGATCGCTCCCCTGGCCAGGGTGCAGCGGGGAGTGAACATCATCGGGGAAGGCGACAGATCCGCCCTGGGGTCGGTATGGCTGATCGTCCGGCCGATCCCCCTGATCGACGAGCCGGCGGAACTTGTCGCGCACATCCAGGCACGAGCGCTGGCCGAGCACCGCGGCCCGTCCAGCGACCCCCGGGCCCTGCTGGCGGAACGCCGGAAGGTCGCGGGCCAGTATCTCGACGAAATCATCCGCCGCCCGCCGTACTTCCAGGCCCAGCCACTCGACGTCAAGCTCGGCGTGGTGGCCGAGATCATCAACGGAGCCGTTCAGCTCATCGGCCGGGCCCGCCGCGGGGGCACCGACGCCACCCTGCGCCTGGTGGATGGCGCCTTGCTCGACTCCACGGGCGGCACCGATCTGGCCACCCTCATCCTCAAGCTGAGGAACAAATGGCACCGCGAAGGAGTCCTGCCCGCCATGCAGCAGTACTACGGGACGACACTCGAAGCCTTTCTCCACTACGCGGAACGGCCCACCGAGGGGAACCTCCCGTGTTGATCACCCTCGCCTACCTCGTCCCGCGACAGCATCTGAACACCTTGCTCGGCGCCATCACGGCCTATCCGCTCACCGAGGAGTTCAAGACGGGCTGGGACGATCTGCCCAAACGGGAGGGCCAACGTCAGCCGCGCTACTCCGCCCTGGCCACGGGGCTCGTCGCGGCCACCGGGCAACCCGTCAAACTGTTCGGGGAGCACGAACTCGCCGAGAAGGAACATCTCACCGGCAGCCGGATGCTGCTCCTCACCAGCGACGCAGCCCTCGACGGTCGCCTGAGGGTCGCCGTGCAGGCATGGGAGAGGCACATCCGTGACGGGCAGGGAAGCAGCGTTCTCGCCGGGCTGCTGCCCGACCCCGAACAGGCACGCTCCTTCGCCGATTTCATGACCTTCCGACCGGGACAGGTTCCGGTCATGCCGGGCTGGGTGTATCGCACCGCGGAATGGCAGGTGATGCGGCAGTTGGCCGCGACATCCATGCTGGTGGACGGCCGCCAGCCCGTCGGTCTGTCGATGGACACCGATGGGTCGTTGCTGGCCTGGGACCCTGACGATCTGCTGGTCAACCGTGCCGGGACTGCGTTCAGCATGCACAAGGTGACCGCACGGCTGACCACCCGCGTCGGCATCGAGGACCCTGTCCTCTGTTTCGACGCCCACTTGTCCAGGATCTCGCCGCAAGGGGACTGGGCCAAGAACGTGTGGGTCGACCGCGAGGAGGACAACGCACCCCTCCTGAGGCTCCCTCTCTGGCGCCGCCAGAACAAGGAGACCGGCGAGTGGCACAGCCATCTCGACCCCGCCATCGCGAAGATCCTGGAAGCGTGCCAACTGTCGCCGCTGGACATCCCCGACAAACTCCCCGACGTTCCCGGGGTGATCAGGCCACAGCTGGCGAGCACCCGATTCCACGCGCTCGGCAGCGGCCCCGGGCCGCGGTTCATGCTGCGGCTGCACGAGCACATCGTGTCCACCCTGCCGTCGCTCGTCCCCCTGTCCTACGAGTTCGACAAACGGATCAAGCTGGCGCCCCGCGTCACCAGCTACCCGGCCGACGGGCTTCTGCCCGACGCGGTCGGACCGAGCGGTTTCCGAAAAGTCACCCTCGCTTGCGTGTACGCCACACCCGCGGGGCGCGACCGCATGCTGGCCGAACTCGCGGAGCTGACGGGACGTCCGGTGAATCCGGCGGCAGGAAAGCCGGCCACAGCCGTCAACGCCCGCTGGGACGTCCTCGCCCGCCACTGCCCGGATCTACTCGCCCACGACACGGTGAACCGCGCGGCCTTTCTCACCTCGCTGGACCTGCCCGCAGGCGAGGACCACTTGGTCGCCGCCTGGCTGGAAACCAAGTACCACCCCGACGTCACACGCCCCGAGATCGACGCCAAGCCGCATCTGAGGCGGTTGTTGGGACACCTGGGGATACCGACCCAGTTCCTCGCCACCGAGCCCACCATTCTCCCGCCGAAGACCACCCCGCCCAGCCCCGAGACCAAGAAGCACGCGGCCCGTGCCGCCCTGCGGGACTTGCTGCGGGCCGCCGGGGTCCTGGACCAGCGTCTGCTGGACGCCGTGATCGCGGGCGGACGGCCCCATGGTCTCGCCAGAAAAGCCCTGCTCGTCGGCGTCCACGCCCGCAGACAGCAGACCGGAGCGGAGGGCAAGCCTCTGATCCTGACCATGGTGGCGCTGTACGTCGACCCTGACGACCTGGCGAGCTGTCAGGTCCTGGTGTACAGCGACCGGCGGCAGGCGTGGGTCCGTGGTGCCCAGGGAGTGGCGGACTTCCACGCCGGTGCCATCGGAAGCACCCGCTTCGGCCGCACGGGAGAGAAAGCGGAGCTGACCCGTGACGTCATCGAGGTCAGACTCGGTGCCCTGCTCGCCTTGAAGCCCCCGGGCACGCCGATGGTGATCTTCGTGGACACACAAGAGACCCGGACCATCTGGCCCGGACTCCAGAACGCGCACCTCGGTGCCGGCCCCTTGCCCGGGGACACCTTGCGCGCCGCGGGGGGCGATGTCGCGATCGTCCGCCTGAACACCGAGATCAGCGAGATCGGACGGCCCGTCACACGCCGCGAGAAGGCGAACATGCCCAGCGATCCGGCCAAGCCGGCCGCGCCGGAGCGGAAGGTGTACCGGCTCGCGGACACCGACCGGCACTGCTGGCTCTTCGCCGGCCGCTCCGCGTCGATCAAGGCCAAGGGCGGTGACAGGGGTGCGTTCTACACACGCTGGACCCTGCCGCCCGGGCTCACCTCCCAGCTCACCGTCCCGTGGCACTCGTACACGGGCAAGGAGATCGTGGTGGTGAGCCCGGGATCCTGGGCTCCCGAACAACTGGCGAGCCTTACGGCGAGCCTCTGCGAGCAGGCCCTCTCCTGGGACGACCGCACTCAGATGCCGGTCCCGCTGCATCTTGCGACCGTCATTGACCAGGATCATCCCGACTACCGCGTGTCAGGGGAGCTGGAGTTCTGACGGCTCGGCTGCGCCGGTCAGGATTCGGTGCCGCTCAGCGGTTTGAGAACGCTGGGCGGCAGTTCCCCGAGCGGCGGACGGGTGTGCCGGGGGACCCTGGTCATGGCCCGCAGCAGTTCGTCGATGCCTTCGCGGTTCATTTGCTTGATGTCATAGTGGTCGGCTGTCCACGGCTGCAATGCCTCGGGGATATTGTCCACCAACTCGTGCGGCAGGACAACGGGCAGCACCTTGGCCATCCACTCGTCATAAAGGACGTGAAGCTTCTCCTTGATGACCTTGGACTCGCTCCTGATACCCGGATTGTCAGACCCTTCGCTTTGTCCGTCGAACACCTTGCGGCAGATGGGTGAGGCGAGGACGACGACAAAATCGACCGCGTTGATGAGCCTGAGTGCCCAAACGGCCCAGTCCTTGCGGCCGGCAGCGTCCCATTGGTCCATATGGACGTCGATGCCGTTCCTGACAAGGAGGTTGCCGAACTGACGGGCAGACTCTTTATGCAGAGGCGAGTCGTGCGCGTAGCAGATGAAGACCGAGGGGTGATACTCGCCCTTCGATTCATCGGCGGACGCCGAGAGCGAGGGCGTGACGACTCCGGGGGCCTCTGTGGATGGTGCGAGCCTCAGCAGAAATTCGTTCGGCGACTGTGTGGGCCGGTACTCGGCGCCGGGGCCGAACGGGAGGTCATACCGCACGGAGAACCCCACACGTTGCTCGGCCTGCCCGGTGGGAGTGAGCAGGACGACCCAGGCGGCGTAAGAGCCAGGGCGTACGCCGGTCTCATCGAGGGATACGTGCCTCCATCGCACACCGCTCCCGCCAATGCCGAACACATCGACCCGGTCCGTGGTCGCTGGGAGGAGGGCGTGCGCGGACGCGCTGTCCGCGCTCGGAACGAAGTTCAGGAACTGGTTGAGCACGTAGGCCTTGGGCGTCTCCGCGTACGTTCCGAAACGGGGGATCGCGTCGACGACAACGACACGCTCTTCTTCCTCACCGGAAGTGAAGTCGAATGCGATTTCGAACCAGGTCGGCCAGGGAAGGCCGAGTTCAAGTTCGAGTTCGTAATTGACCTTGATGAAATGGACGTCGTACCCGTCGAACATGCCCGCAGGAGCGTCGATGCGGTCCACCTGCCAGTTGCGCAGACCTACCGCGCCGATACTGACACCATTCGGTGCCGATTCCATCCTCCTGCCGCCTTCGTCGGCAACGGTGAGATCAATACGGACATGGTTCTGTGAATCCACTGATGCGCCTTTCGATGTCTCACTGCGGTGACGCCACAGTAAGCACCTCTTCATCACCTCATAGGCCACAGCCGATCATTCGTCAGACATCTGTCAACTTTCCACCTTCTCCCGAGCACGCCGACACGGCCGATGAATCCTTCACGGTCCGGCCAGGTTCGACTACTTTCTGTGAGCAAACGGAATGCCGGACCACGGTGCCGGCTGCCCGGCGTCCAACAGGCGGATGGACCGGCCGCGCGAACGGCACACCCCGCCGTACAGCAGACAGAAGGGTGACGGTGGCCGCGTATGTCACACCACACCACGGTGACGTTGGAGCGCAGTTGGGCGGCCAGGTGCATGGGGGTCCTGCTGTGTCTGGCGGTGGCGGTCATCCATGTCGTGGACCAGGGCGGGGTCACGGCGACGCGGGATCCGTATTACGTCGGCGTCGCGTATCACGTCCTGGAGATCGCGGCCCTGGTCGCCGCCCTGCTGCTCCTGTTCGGCCTCGTGCGGGCGGGCTGGCTGCTGGCGGTGGGTGTCGCCGTCGGGCCGCTGCTGGGGTACGTCCTCTCCCGGGGGCCGGGGCTGCCCGACTACCACGATGACGTCGGCAACTGGACGGAGCCGCTCGGGCTGGTCAGCCTGGCCGTCGAGGCGGCCCTGTTGCTGCTGTCGCTGCCGCTCTTCCTACGGAGTGGGCGCCGCCGTCCCTGAGACCGCGCCGGTCTGCGGGGCGGGGAGGTCGCGGACGCCCAGGCGCAGGTGCTCGACGTGGTAGAGGGCCTGGTCGAGGAGTTCGGCCACGTGGTTGTCGTAGAGGGCGTAGATGATCGAGCGGCCCCGGCGCTCACCGGCGACCAGGCCGAGGTTGCGCAGCAGCCGGAGCTGGTGGGAGCAGGCGGAGGGTTCCATGCCGACGGCGGTGGCGAGTTCACCGACCGCGCACGGGCCCTCCTGGAGCCGGGCCAGGATGTGCAGGCGCGAGGGCGTGGCCAGGGCCTGGAGGGTGGCGGCGACATCGGAGGCGCCGACGGCGTCGAGGCGTTCGCGGGTGGTGGCGTTGCCGGCGGCGTCGTTTCCATGACCCATGGGGCCATCGTAGACAATTATATGTGAAGATGTGTTCAGGTGTTCCTGTATGGTGGCTCCCCGGGTGGCTCCCGGGTGGCTCCGAGTGGCTCGGTGCGCCTCTGCGCGGGCGCAGGTGCCCATCTGCTCTGCCGTCTCTGCCGTCTCTGTCCTTTCTGCCGTGCTGCCGTCCCGTCGTCGTCCGCCCGTGAAGGGTTGTCTGTCATGTCCGCTGTGTTGGAGGAGCGTTCGGCGTCGGCCGTCGTCGGGGCGCGGTCCGGGCCGCCGCGACGGCGGACCCGGGTGCTGGCGCTGCCGGAGGCCCGCTGGGCGCTCGCGGCGCTGACGCTGTTCCTGCTCGCGCTCCCGCTCCAGCTCTTCGGGCTCTCCGCCTGGCTGTGGGGTCCGCTGCTCGCGGCGACGTACGTCACCGGCGGCTGGGAGCCGGGCTGGGAAGGGCTCAAGGCGCTGAAGGAGCGGAGCCTGGACGTCGACCTGCTGATGGTGGTGGCCGCGCTCGGCGCCGCCGCGATCGGGCAGGTGCTCGACGGCGCGCTGCTCATCGTCATCTTCGCGACCTCCGGCGCGCTGGAGGCCATCGCCACCGCCCGTACCGCCGACTCCGTGCGCGGGCTGCTCGACCTGGCGCCGGAGACCGCGACCCGGCTGCGCCCCGACGGCGGCGAGGAGTCCGTGCCCGCCGCCGTGCTCAGGGTCGGCGAGGTGATCCTCGTACGGCCCGGCGAGCGGATCGGTGCCGACGGCCGGGTGCTGCACGGCGCGAGCGATGTCGACCAGGCCACCATCACCGGCGAGCCCCTGCCCGTGGCCCGGCGGACCGGCGACGAGGTCTTCGCGGGCACGCTCAACGGCACGGGCGTGCTGCGCGTCCGCGTCGAGCGGGACGCGGCCGAGTCGGTGATCGCCCGGATCGTGGCGATGGTGGAGGAGGCCGCCGCCACCAAGGCGCCCACGCAACTGTTCATCGAGAAGGTGGAACAGCGCTACAGCCTGGGCATGGTCGCCGCCACCGTCCTGGTCTTCGCGATCCCCCTGCTGCTCGGCTCCGACCTGCGGTCCGCGCTGCTGCGGGCCATGACCTTCATGATCGTGGCCTCGCCCTGCGCGGTGGTCCTGGCGACGATGCCGCCCCTGCTCTCGGCGATGGCCAACGCCGGGCGGCACGGCGTCCTGGTCAAGTCCGCGGTCGTCATGGAACGCCTCGGCCGGATCGACGCCGTCGCCCTCGACAAGACCGGCACCCTGACCGAAGGCACCCCGCAGGTCACCGACGTACGCCCGCTGGACGGCTCCGGTCTCGACGCCGGGGCCCTGCTGCGGCTCGCGGCGGCGGCCGAGCATCCCAGCGAGCACCCGCTGGCCCGGGCGGTGGTGGACGCGGCCCGCGAGCGGGAGCTGGATCTGCCGTCCGTGACGGACTTCGACTCCACCCCCGGTACGGGCGTGACGGCGACCGTGGAGGGCCGCACGGTGACGGTCGGCAGCCCCGCCCGGCTGCTCGGCTCGGCCGAGGCGGACATCGCGGCGGAGTGGGCGGAGTGGGCCGAGTGGGAGGCGGACGGCCGTACGGTCGTGGCGGTGCTGGTCGACGGGCGGCTCGCCGGGGTGCTGGGCCTGTCCGACCGGCTCCGGCCCGAGGCCGCCGCCACCACCCGCGCGCTGCACCGGCTGACCGGCCGGACCCCGGTCCTGCTCACCGGCGACAACCCGCGCGCCGCCGCCCGGCTCGCCGAGCGGGTCGGGATCACCGATGTCCGGGCCGGACTCCTGCCCCAGGACAAGGTCACCGCGGTCAAGGCCCTCCAGGCCACCGGCGCACACGTCCTCGTCGTCGGCGACGGCGTCAACGACGCCCCCGCCCTGGCCACCGCCCACACCGGCATCGCCATGGGCCGGGCCGGCTCGGACCTGGCCCTGGAGAGCGCCGACGCGGTGGTCGTCCGTGACGAACTCGCCACCATCCCGACGGTCGTCAATCTGTCCCGGCGGGCCCGGAAGCTGGTCGTCCAGAACCTGGTCATCGCGGGTGTGTTCATCGCCGTACTCGCCGCCTGGGATCTGTTCGGCACCCTGCCGCTGCCGCTCGGCGTCGCCGGCCACGAGGGCTCGACGGTCCTCGTCGGCCTCAACGGGCTGCGGCTGCTGGCCGACCGGGCCTGGCGGGGGGCCCGTCCGGAGGAGGTGGGGTGAGCCGACGCGTGCGGCTCGCGCCTGGCCGACCGGCCGACCGGCTGGCCAACTAGCCGACGGCTGCCTGCCTGCCTGCCTGCCTGGCTGACTGACTGACTGACCGCGCCCTCGGTCCCCTCCGGACGGTCCGCCGCGGCGGCTACTTCCCGCCTCCGTGACCCCCGCCGTGACCGGCCGCCTCGTGGATCTTCTCCACGACGACGTCCGGGTGGGACATCATCGCGACGTGCGAGGAGTCGATCTCGACGACGTGCGACTTGGCCCGTTTGGCCTGGAAGCGTTCCAGGTTCGGGGCGATGGCCTTGTCGTTCTTCGCGACGATGAACCACGAGGGGATCGTCTTCCAGGCCGCCTTGGTCGCGTTCTGCGCGAACCCGGCCTGGGCCACCGGACGCTGCTCGACCGCCATCACCCGGGCCTGCGCCTTGGTGAGGTCCGCGGCGAACACCGAGTGGAACTTGTCTTCCTTGATGTACAGGTCGGTGCCGGTGGCCGTGCCGTCGGAGTAGGGGACGGGACGGATGGCGGGGCCCAGTTCACTGCCGGTGAACTTCCCGGACAGCGCGGCCGGGTTCTCGCCCACGTCCGGCATGAAAGCCGCCACGTACACCAGGGCCTTCACGTTCGGGTTCCCGGCCGCGGCCTGGCTGATGACCGCGCCGCCGTACGAGTGCCCGGCCAGCACGATCGGCCCCTTGACCGACTTGAGGACGCTGGCGACGTAGGCGGAGTCACTGAGGACCCCGCGCAGCGGGTTCGGCGGGGCCAGCACCGGATAGCCCTGGGCCTGGAGGCGGTCGACGACGGCGTTCCAGCCGGACGCATCGGCGAAGGCGCCGTGCACGAGGACGACGGTCGGCTTCACCTTGCTCTTCGCCGATGCGGAGTTGTCCGCCCCGGACGAGTCGCCGCCGGCCACCGCGTAGCCGGCGACGGCGACGACCGCCGTCGCCGCCAGCGACACCGCGCCCACCCGCACGAGGCGGTGACGTATCGGACCGGGAGTACGGGACGGGGTACGGGATGACACAGCCATGGGAGGTCTCATTTCCGGAGAAGGGGGGCTGTCGCTCCGAGCCTTCACCCGGTCTCCGCACCTCCGCCCGCCCAGCGGGGCGGGAGAGTGAACGGTCTCCACTCGTACGGGTGCGTCTCTCGTTTACGGGTACGTCGCGTGGCCCGCAGGCGCGTCGGCCGCTACCGCGCCCGGCTCAGCGTGCGCCACCTGGCCATTTCGGCCGTCAGCCGGTCGAGCGGCAGCGTGAGGGTGGACGGCTCCAGATGGCGGTACTCGCAGTACAGGTTCGCGACGATCCGCTCGCTGTCACCGAGGGCGGCGAACGGTCCGAGGTCGATACGGCGGGCGGCCTCCGGCCAGGTCCGCCCGGCGCCGTGGCTCTCGGCCGCGTACCCGCCGATGAAGTCCAGATAGTCCTGGACCTGCCTGATTCCGGCGATGTCCGTCACCGGCCCGTGCCCGGGGACGACGGTCTCCGGTTCCAGGGCGATCATCCGGTCACAGGCGGCGCTCCAGGAACTGGCCGGTCCGGCCCACATGACGGGCGTGCCCCCGATGAAGAGAAGGTCGCCCGCGAAGAGAACCCGGCTGTCCGGTACCCAGGCGATCACATCGCCGGAGGTGTGCGCGGGGCCGAGATCGTGGAGATCGACGCGGCGCCCGCCGACGTCCACGGTCAGCCGGTCCTCGACGGCGACGGTCGCGTCCCGGAACTCGATGCCGGAGTGGTCGAAGGGCCCGAAGGCCTCCTGGAGGTAGGCGGCGACCGAGGGGTCCGTCTGTGCCGAGGTCAGCTCGGCGTAGCCGCCCGGCGCGAACTCGCGGAGTTCCTCGTTGAAATGAGGGCCCGCGTAGATGTGGGTGTCCGGCGGGACGAGCTGATTGCCGTAGCAGTGGTCGCCGTTGGCGTGGGTGTTGACCAGATGCCTGATCGGCGCGGAGCGGGTGAGCGGCTCCAGCCCGGCCAGCATCTCGCGGGTGAGGGCGAGATCGAAGAGGGTGTCGACGAGCATTCCGGCACCGTCCCCGGCGATGAACCCGGCGTTGCTCCATCCCCAGGAGCCATCGGGAAGAAGCCAGGCGGAGACTCCGTCGGCCAGCGGGTGCAGGCCCTTGGTGTAGGGGGGCATGGGAACCTTCCGGTGAGGGTGGACGGGAGGGGTGGGGAGGCTGGTGAGGATGGCGGGGTGGGGGTGGGTCGGTGGGTGGGTGTCAGTGGCCGGTCGGGAGTCGGCGTACGGGCGGGTGTCAGTCGCGGATGTCAGTCGCGGGTGTCAGTCGCGGAGGGACATCGACGTACGGGCGGGTGTCGGCGTACGGACAGTTGTCGACGTACGGGCGGATGTGTCAGCGGCGCGCGGCCAGCCCATGCACCGCAGGACCGACCACAACCCGGTTCTCGACGGTGCCCAGTTGCTCGCTGCGCAGCGTGACGGTGTCGCCCGGCGTCAGCCATCCCTCGTACGCGCCCGGCGAGGTGTCGACCTGTTCCAGCAGGCAGCCGCCGGGGATGGTGCCCGAGCCGATGACGTCGCCGGGGCGCAGCGGGGTGCCTCGGGAGATGTAGGAGATGAGTTCGGCGAAGGACCAGTCCATGGCACGGCTGGAACCGTGGGCGATCTCCGTGCCGTTGACAAAGGCGCTCAGCCCGATGTCCGCCGGGTCGAGTTCGTCGGGGGTGACCAGGCAGGGGCCGAGGGTGAGGGCGCCGTCCTTGCCCTTGGCCTGGCCGATGCCCTGGGCGATGTCGCGGAGTTGCAGGTCGCGGGCGGTCCAGTCGCAGAAGAGGGTGTACCCGGCGACATGGTCCAGGGCCCGCTCCGGGGACAGGTCGCGGCCGGGCCTGCCGATGACGACCCCGATCTCCGCCTCGAAGTCGAACCACTTCGCACCGGGCGACACCGGCACGTCGTCGCGTCCGCCGAAGAGCGTGGCGGGGTTGGCGAAGTAGAACGCCGGGATCTGCC
The DNA here is from genome assembly GCF_042749375.1 of Streptomyces sp. NPDC059477. Taxonomy (NCBI): domain Bacteria; kingdom Bacillati; phylum Actinomycetota; class Actinomycetes; order Kitasatosporales; family Streptomycetaceae; genus Streptomyces; species Streptomyces sp. NPDC059477. Next base: position 134,074 of record NZ_JBHYUG010000010.1, read on the forward strand.
GCCACACCTCGGGCAGTTCGCCGGGTTGGCCGATGGCGCGCAGACAGCCGCGCACATGGTCGAGGAAACACGCCCCGTCGCGCACGGACCCCGGACGCGGAACGCTCGGCAGGAGTACGGCCTCACCGACATCGGCGACGACTCCGCGCCGACGCGCTTCCCGGCCCGCCTCGGCGAGGACGTCCGGGCCCAGCCCGATCAGCTCCTGGATCCCGAGAGGGGTGTCGAGGGCGAACAGCTCACGGCCCACGCGTACGCCGGTCCGTGTGGCCCCGTTCCATCGGTACGTCGCCCACTTCACGGGATCAGCCCCAGCCGGGCGGCGTTGCCACCGGCCACGCGGTCCCGCTGCCCCGGGGAGAGCCCGGCGGCGGTCAGCCGGTCCAGCGGATCGGTGACACCCATGTCGTAGGGATAGTCGGAACCGAGCAGGACCTGATCGGCTCCGACGGTGTCGACGAGGTGCCGCAGCGCGTGCGGGGTGTAGACGAGCGAGTCGAAGAAGATCTCCCGCACATACTCCCCCGGCGGACGCGCACATGTCCGGGCCTCGGGACGTTCCCGCCAGGCGTGCTCCGCCCGGCCCAGATGGACCGGCAGATAGCCACCGCCGTGGGCGGCCAGGATCCTGAGCCGGGGGTGTCGGTCGAGGGCGCCGGAGAAGATCAGGTGGCTGAGCGCGATCGTGTGCTCCAGGGGCTGGCCGATCACGTTGTAGAGGTACCAGTGGTCGAGCCGGCCATCGACCGTGCAGCCCAGCGGATGCAGGAACACCAACGCCCCGAGTTCCTCGGCACGCGCCCACAGCGGGTCGAGGGCGGGGTGGGAGAGATCGACGCGCTCGACGGGACCGACGGCATCGACGGCACCGGGAGCACCGACAGCATCAAGGCGACCGGCGGGGCCGACCCCTTCGCGGCGCTGAACGCCATCGCCGTACGGCGCGAAGGAGGAGATCTCGATGCCCTTGAGTCCGCAGGTGAGGACCGCGTGCTCCAGCGCCTCGACCGCGAGGCCGGGGTGTTGCAGCGGGACGACCCCGAGCCCGGTCAACCGGCCGCCCGCCTGTGCGCACATCGCCGCGACGGCCTCGTTCGTGGCCGTGAAGATCTCACGGGCGAGGGAGGGTTCGGCCCAGTAGTAGTACTGGGAGGGGCTGGGCGAGACAAGCTGTACGTCGACTCCCGCCGCGTCCATGGCCTTGATCCGGACGTCGAGGTCCGTCAGCGACCTGTGCGCGTCACGGGACATCCGAAGGGTGACCCGAAGCGACTCCGGCCCCATGAGCCGGGCCTGCTCCTCCTGCTCCCGCCGCTTGCGGGAGTTGCCCTCCACCAGCAGCTCCACGCTCGGCACCAGTGCGTGTGCGTGTACGTCCGTCACCGAGACGCCTGTCATGACACGACCCCTTTCCGTCGCTGCCGTTTCGCTGTCATGCCGCTGCAACACGGTCGATCAGGCGGGGACGCCGGGGGAAGACGAATCTGGCGATGCGGGACATAGAGCGGGGCTATACGGAAGGGCGCGGGCTCCGGATGGGGAGGCGCCGAATGTACGAGGGCGCGCGGCCGTACGAGGGCGCGCGAGCCGTACGAGGGCGCGCGGACCCTACGAGGCTGCACGAGCCGTACGAGAACGCGCCGACCGGCGTCAGGGCGGCGCGACGACCGCCCGCTGGTCCCTGGAGCCGACGCCCGTCTCCGCCGGACGCGTCGACCCGCCGACGAGGTCGAACCCCGGCACACCCGCCGCCACCTCCGCCGCCGCCCGGCGCAACACCGCACGCAGCCAGCGATGCGCCCGGTCCTGGGCGAGACGCGGATGCCACCAGAAGGCCTGCCGGACCTCGCCGACCGGGAACGGGGGCGCGAAGACGCGCAGCCGGTGAAGGTCCCGGGCGCGTTCGGCCAGGGACCGGTGGACCAGCGCCACCCGGTCCGTCCCCTCGATGAACGCCGGCACCGCGGAGAACGTCCCGACGGTGACCACGGCACGCGGGGCGATCCCGGCGAACCGCAGTTGCCGCATCACGATCGACGTCCCCGGATCCGCCACCGCCGGGAACCGGTCGGCGTACACCACCCAGGGCAGCGCGGCCAGCGCCCGTGGATCGGGGGCCGCACCGACCCGCCGGTTGTCCCGGCTGGTGATGCACCGCCATTCGGTGCGCAGCAGATCGAGGTGCGGGGGCCCGCTCAGCACCCCGTGGGGCGCCAGCATCCCGTCCACGCTCCGCAGCCCCTCCAACGGATCCTCGGGCTCCCAGCCGCGCAAAAGCTCGAACCGGACGGAGGCCAGCGGGGCCGCCTCGCTGACCAGCCGACTGAGCGCCGGTCCCATGACGTCCAGCCAGAAGTCGCTGGCCAGCAGCCTGAACTCGCGGCGCGAAGCAGCGGGCTCGAAGGCCGTACGGTGGCCGAAGACCCCTTCGAGACCGGCGATCGCCCCGGCCACGGCGGGCCGCAGCTCCTCGGCCAGTGCCGTCAGTTCGTAACGGCTGCCCCGGCGCCGCAGCAGCTCATCCCCGAAGTGCCGGCGCAGCCGGGCCAGCGCCGCGGACATGGAGGGCTGGCTCACGGCCAGTTCCTCGGCGGCCCCCGAGACACTGCGGTGCGAGAGCAGCGCGTCGAGATGGACCAGCAGGTTGAGATTGAGGCTACGGAGTTCCATGGAACCCCTCTCCCTTCCCCTCCCGTAACCCCCCGCTACGACCGCTACCTCCGCTCCTCCCCCTCTACGACCGCTACCTCCGCCGCTCCCCCACTACAACCGTCACCTCCGCCGCTCCCCCACTACAACCGTCACCTCCGCCGCTCCCCCACTACAACCGTCACCTCCGCCGCTCCCCCACTACGTCCGCCACTGCCCTCACTCCCGTCCGGCCGCCGCCGCACCCGGGTCGCCCGGGGTGGCGAGCTGCCGGGCTGCCCGCACGACGGCGTCCCGGCGGTGAGCGCGTGAGTCCCGCCCGCCCGTGTCCTCGGCGGACAGCATGCGGGCCATCTGCGGAACGGCCGACCAGTAGCCGGTCAGCGCGATGAGCAGGAAGACCAGGTGCGCGGGCGCGAGGGAGTCATCCACCAGCCCGGCCCGCTGCGCCGCCTCGACGGCCCGCACCTTGCCGGTGTACAGCGCGGTACGGTCCGCCTCGCCCGGCACACTGCCGGTGTCGGCCAGCCCCTCCCACAGCACCAGCCGGGCCACGTCCGGCCGGTCCTGCTGATAGTCGAAGGCCCGACCGGCGAACTCGGCCAGGTCCTCGGCGCCGGTCACGTGCTGGAGCGGCACATCGGCGGCGAGGCTGTCCAGCTCACGGCGGACGACGGTCGCGAACAGCGCCTCTTTGTCGCCGAAGTAGTTGTACACGCGCTCGCGGTTGACTCCGGCGCCCTTGGCGATCCGGTCGATGGTCGTGCCGGAGGGCCCGTACCGCGCGAACTCGGCCAGCGCGGCCTCATGGATCCGACGCTTCGTTCCTTCGACATCCCAAGCCATGCGCAGACCCTACCCCAACACCAGCGTTGCAGTTGGAGATATGGAGGCGTAGGGTCGGACCCAGAGAAATCCAACACAAGTGTTGGATTCAGGGCGCGACAGATCCACCCCCTCCACCCCGCCCCCCCCGCCCCCCTCCACCCCCGCCGATCGATCAATCGATGTCGAGGAGAAACCATGAAGGACGCAGCCCTCCGCACAGACACCCCCCTCCACACAGACACCCCCCTCCGCACCACCCGCTGGTCCTCGGACCGCGAGGAGGACCGTTTCGCCGTGGACGATCCGGCCACCGGCCGCCCGCTGGCGTGGGTGCAGGGCGCAGGTGACGCCGAGGTCGACGGCGCCGTACGCGCCGCGCACGAGGGTTTCCGCTCGTGGAGCCGCCGTACCCCCGCGGAGCGCGGCCGACTGCTCCTGGAGGTCGCGAAAGAGATCCGTTCCCACGTCGGGGAACTCGCCGAACTGGAGTCCCGGGAGAACGGCAAGCCCCGTGGCCAGGCCCTGTTCGACCTGGAGGCATGTATCGCGTGCTTCGAACTCTTCGCCGGTCTCACCCACGACATGCCCGGCTCCGTAAGGGATTCCGGTTTCGCCCTGGACGTGACCTCGCTCCAGCCCTTCGGCGTGATCGGCGGGATCATCCCCTTCAACTGGCCGCCGATCCACACGGCGGGCAAGACCGCTCCGGCCCTCGCCGCCGGGAACGCCGTCGTGCTGAAGCCGCCGGAGCAGGCCCCGCTGACCGTGCTGCGGCTGGCCGAGATCATCCGGTCCGTCCTGCCCGACGACGTCGTGCACGTCGTCCCCGGCAAGGGGTCCGTGGGCGCCGCCCTGGCGGGCCACCCCTTGGTGCGCAAGCTGTCCTTCACCGGCGCCCCCACCACCGGTTCGGCCGTCCTCAGGACGGCAGCGGAGCACCTGACCCCCACCCTGATGGAACTGGGCGGCAAGAACCCGCTGCTGGTCTTCGAGGACGCCGACCTCGAAGCGGCCGTCGCCGGGGCGGTCGAGGGCGGCTACTTCAACCAGGGGGAAGCCTGTACGGCGGCGTCCCGCCTGCTGGTCCACCGCCCGGTCCACGACGAGGTCGTCGAACGCCTCGGCCGGGCCGTCGCCAGGCTCAAGGTCGGCCGGGGCCTGGACGAGGCCACCCACGTGGGCCCCTTGGTCACCCGGGCCCAGCAGCGGCGCGTCCTGGACTACATCGGCGTCGGGGTGAGGGAGGGCGCCAAGATCATCGCGCAGGCCGCGCTGCCGACGGACCCCGACCTGGCGGACGGCTTCTACGTACCCCCCACCCTTCTCACCGCCGTCCGCCCGGACATGCGCGTCGCGAGGGAGGAGATCTTCGGCCCGGTGGTGTGCGTGATCCCCTTCGACGGCGAGTCCGAGGCGATCGAGATCGCCAACGGCACCGACTTCGGGCTGGTGGCGAGCGTCTACACCGCCGACAGCGCACGGGCCCTGCGCGTCAGCCGGGCCATCGAGGCGGGCGTCGTGTTCATCAACAACTACAACCGGGCGATGATGGGAACACCGTTCGGCGGCACGAAGCACAGCGGCTACGGCCGCGAGCACGCCGCCGAGACGCTACGGGAGTTCAGCTACAGCAAGACGGTCAGGCTGCCGTCCGGAACCCGCCCGATCCCCCGCTGGACGGCGGTGACGGAGGTCCTGGACTGACCCCCTGACCTGCAAGAACACCACCCACCCGGCCGTGCGCGCCGGTACGTCCGCTCCAGCGTGCAAGGCGGGGAGCACGACGTACCCATGGGGCAGCAGTCCCGAACCCTGGAAGTGCCGGGCCGCCGCCGATGCCGTCCAGGGGGCACGGGCCCGCCCCGGCACCCGTGCGGTGGGAAACCAGACCCTGCACGCCGCGTCCAGGGTGGCGGGACGGAGCCGAGGCCGGGGCTGGGGCCGGGGCCGGGCTCCCCGAGCGACTGTCACGGACGGACGCTCCGCCCCCTCCGATGTGTCGTCATGACGCGAGCCCGCTGACCGATGTACGCCCTCACCACTGCCACCACTGCCGTCTGTCACCGGCATACCTGACAGATGTCACGTACGTACTTCCACCTGGGCGCGCACCCGGCCCCCGCACCGGAACTCACACCGCGGCGGACCGCGAGGAGCCCGCGGTGGAGCGAAGCAGCCCCTCCAACTCCCGTGCGGCCGGGAGCGGGGTGGCGGGCCGGGCCACGTGGATGGTGCGGCGCAGGGCCGGGTCGGTGAGGCGGCGCAGGACGATGTCGCCGGGGACCGCCCAGGCGGCCAGTGAGGGCACCAGTGCCACGCCGAGCCCGGCGGCCACGTAGCCGAACTTCCCGGTCCACTCGGCGATCCGGATGATCTTTTTGGGGGCACCGCCGACGCGGGCCCAGGCGTCGGCGAGCAGCGTGGGCCGGTCGCCGTACGCGTGCTGGAGCCATGCCTCGTCGCTCAGTTCGACCAGGTCGACCGGCCCGCCCGAGGCGAGCCGGTGCCCGGCCGGGAGGGCGACGAGCAGTTCGTCGTCGCACAGCACGGCCGTCGTCACCCCGTCGGCGGAGGGCAGCCCGTACGGGTAGTCACTGATGACGGCGAGATCCAGCGCCCCGTCCGCGAGGCGCTCCATCAGCCCGGCGCTCGGGGCCTCGACCACGACGGTCTCGACCTCCGGTCTGGCCTCCCCCAACGCCCGCAGGGCGGCGGGCAACAGAGAAATATGGGCCGTGGCGAACGCCCCCACGTGCAACAGCCCGCCCTGCCCGGCGTGGAGCACGGCGAGTTCCCGCTCGGCCCGCGCCAGCCGGCCGAGCACCTCCAGGGCATGCCGGTGCAGCACCCGCCCGGCCGGGCTGAGCCGCACACCGCGCGGCAGCCGCTCGAACAGCGCTCCGCCCGCCCGCTGTTCGAGGGCGGCGATACGCCGTGACACGGCGGACTGGGTGTAGTTGAGCCGGACGGCCGCGCTGGTGAACGACCCGGTCTCGGCAACAGCCACCAGCACCCGCAAAGCCTCGGTCTCCATGGCCCCTCCCCAACCCCCGTCCCTCAGCGCTCATCGTGCCGCAACCCATGCTGCTGGCGCATGGACCCCATGCAATCCCCTCGCTGGTGACATGCCGTGAACGGCCCTACCGTCGTCGGGACGGCGACGGCACCCCCGCGACGAGCGGAACGCCCGCCCCCTCCACCACCCCACGAGACCCCAGGGAGACGCATGCCCCGGACACCGAACCAACCGCTGCGGCAAGTTGAGGAGCGGTGAGCCGGCGATGTGGGCCCTCGCTGCCTGCGATGCTGGCCGATCTGGAGGAACTGGTCGGCTGCGAATCCTTCTCCGCGGATCACGCGGCGCTGGCCCGTAGCGCCGAGGTGGTCGGGTCCCTCGGCACCCGGCTGACCGGGGCGGAACCCGATCTGATCGTGCTCGACGGGGTGAGCCATCTGCGCTGGACCTTCGGCGCCCCGCGGGTACTGCTGCTCGGCCATCACGACACGGTGTGGCCGATCGGCTCCCTCCGCACCCACCCCTGGTCGGTGACGGCGGGGACGGCCCGGGGCCCCGGGGTGCTGGACATGAAGGGGGGCCTGGTGATGCTCTTCCACGCGCTGGCGTCCCTGCCCACCCTGGACGGGGTGTGCGTCCTGATCAACGGGGACGAGGAGATCGGCTCCCCGACCTCACGCCGGTTGATCGAGGAGACCGCGCGGAGCTGCGCCGCCACCCTCGTACTGGAACCGGCGGCGGACGACCGGGGCACGCTCAAGACGGCCCGCAAGGGCGCCTCCCGCTACGAGGTCGAGATCCAGGGCAGGGCAGCGCACGCGGGTCTGGAGCCGCACCGCGGGATCAACGCGTCGGTGGAGGCGGCGCACCAGATCCTGGCCCTGGCCTCGATCAACGCCTCAGCACAAGCGGAGGCCGCCGACTCCCCGCTGGACGCAACCACCGTGACCCCGACGCTGCTGTCGGCGGGCACCTCGCGCAACACGGTGCCGGCCCGCGCAAGGGTCTCGGTGGACGTACGCACACCGACCAGGGCCGCACAGAACCGGATCGACACCCTCATAAGACAACTGACGCCGAAAACGCCAGGCGCCCGCCTGCACATCACGGCCGGCGCCCGCCGACCCCCCATGGAGCCCAGCTCCTCCGCCACACTCATGGCCCTGGCGACCGAAATCGCCGCGGAACTGGGCCAGGCCCCCCTGCACGGCCAGGCCGTGGGTGGCGCCTCGGACGGCAACCACACGGCGGCGACGGGCTGTCCGACCCTGGACGGCCTGGGCGCGGTGGGCGAGGGCGCGCACGCGGACAACGAGTACGCGGTCATCGACCAACTGATCCCACGCACCCGCCTCATCGCGGAACTCATCAAGCGGACAACATCATGAAGGCGCCCCGATTCCAAAGACTCACCACCAGAAACCGCCGAAGGCAGCCGCCCCCCGGACCTGACGGCCATCCAGTGGTCGGCCTGCCAGGCGCCCTCACCCAATTCGCCCTGCGCTCCCTCACCCTCCTGGCCGCCGCCCTGCTGACCGCGCTGGCCTTCCTCCGCCCCGAGGCCGCCCTCCTCAAGGCCACGCTGACCATCACCGTCGTACTGATCCCGTACGCCCTGCGCAGGGCATGGCGCGCCCTCATGACCCACAACGGAGGCAGCAGATGCTTTCTCCACCCGGACGGCCTGACCCTCACCACGATCTTCGGCGGAGTCCGGTCCACGGTGACCTGGCGGAACGCCCTCACCCTGAAACGTATGACCCACGTGTCCCTGCTCATGGCCGTCCACCGAGTCGAAATAACCCACCAGGGCCGCCGCCCCCTGACCTTCATCGCCCTGGGCACAGAGCCCGAACTGATCACGAGGCTGGAGGCAGCGGCGGCCCAGCAGGGCCTGCGTCACTAAAGCACCCCGAGGACACCGAGCCCCCTGTCGGATTCGAACCGACGACCCTCGCTTTGCAGGTGGGGGGGAATCTTGCCAGGAGGCGCCGGGTGCTGCTGCCGCGTGACGCTGTTCTCACTGATCACCGCCCTGCGGCCTGCCTCGCGGTCCAGCTCGTGACACCTCGCGCGGCATGGTCCGCTCACGCGCCAACGGGCCGCCGACCTGACCACTGCTCCCTCCGGTCGGCTGACACCTTGGACCATCGGTCCCCCGTCAGGGGCCTCCGACTTCAGTACCTGAAAACCGCTGGCGCCGGGACTCGGCGGTACACGAACCCGCGGCACCAAGTCTCGATCCGCGCCAGAAAGACCGCGCCTCCCACCGCCCAGGACGCCCTCATCCCCGACTCGGCAGAAGGACGAGGCGATCGAGCTGACTGAGGGACTGGGCTCTGGACGAGTCCCGGACGGCATCAACGCCTATACCGCCCTTGGGGCCGGCAGCAAACAGGGAAAACTGGCAACCGAGCGATAAACGACACCTTGGATCGACCCGTCCGAGCAACCTCCATGGGGAACCCCAGATCACCGCAGCGGCCCGGGGGCGCACGATGTGGGCAGATCCACGATGTCCAACAGTTCAACTGGCCGCCTTGCGCCCCAAGCGCGCTGCGGCCTGCTCGGTTACCTGTAACCCCACCATGCGCTCGAAAGATCCTGGCGGGACATCCCCCTTCACAACGCCCTCGGCAAGAATGGAGCCAGCAGCGAAGGAGGAGCCCGGCGGCAAGCACACAGAGGAGCAGATTGCCCCACATGCCCGCAAGGTCGAAATTTGGCAAAGTGGGTAAAATCCCTACCCACCACTAACAAAAGCGCAGGTCGACTCCTGCGGTCCCCGCGCATGCGGGGGTGGTCCCCAGCCTGGCCAGGTCGTCCGCCTCCCGCTCTCGCGGTCCCCGCGCATGCGGGGGTGGTCCCCCGATCCGGGAATCGGCTTGTTTAGCAGGAAGGCGGTCCCCGCGCATGCGGGGGTGGTCCCGCCTGGAGGATGCTCGCCCCGGAGGTCCACCCGCGGTCCCCGCGCATGCGGGGGTGGTCCCTACCTCGCACGTTCCATCGGCGGCACAGGCCAGTAGTCCCCGCGCAGCGGGGTGGTCCCGCCCCCTGCACAGCCCCGCGCAGGGGGCGCCTTGTCGTTCCTGGAGTGCGACTTAGTGCCGCACCCCTCAGTCGTCCGGCTCGATCCGGAAGTCAACGACAGTCGTGTCACCACGTCGCACGATCGGATGCGCCACCTCAACGATCCGGCCGGTATCGGCAATGTGCTTGCGGGTGTACCGCAGCACCGGCACGCCGCCTCCGTCTCGGTCGGCATCGCCGCGGTGAACGACTCCGTGAGAGCCGCAACCCGGATCCCGAGCGTGCCCAGCTGTGCCCGAGTGCCGCCCGGCCACGGATCGTTGATCGGGTCGGCGACCGGAGTACCAGCGACATCGGACCAGCGTACGTAGGACGTCGACATCGTGCGTCGGCTGGTCGTTGTCGTGGAACACGAAGTGCCGCGCAAGCGGCCGATCGCCGATCTCGCACTCGAACAGCGCGGCCAGTTCAGCGTCCGCCTGCACTTTCTCGAACCGTTTGTCGAGACGGTACTCGGACCAGCCGATTCCCTGGTCGCGGGTGTACGGCGTCGACGGCGCTCCGGGTGTGGCCCGGTAGCGGTCGGCCGCCATGCGGTGAACCGGCGGGCGGGGACGCACTCGTGTTCCGGCGCGGGCGCGGGTCTCGATCAGGCCCTCGTTGCGGAGCAGGGCGAGCGCGTTGCGGATCGTCATCTGTGAGACGTCGCCGTATTCGCGGCACAGTTCGGGGAGTGTCGGGATCTGATCCCCGGCCCGAACTCCCCGGCGGCGATCCGCAGGTACTCAGGCTGTGCCACCACGGCACCCCCATTCCGAGTGATCGACTCAATCTGAGGACACGTACTCTCCCGTCCCCTTGACCTGCGTCTGTGGACCACCGGCCGCGTGAAGCACCCGACGCCCCTGCTCTCGCGAACGAGCTGTACGTCGCCGTCCTCGGCCCGGCGCCCCCGTCATCGACATGCCCCTCTCCACCGCCGGGCCCCGCATCCGGATCACCGCACACGGCCCGGACCCGCTCCCTCTCATCAACGGCCTCGCCAACGCCACCGGACTTGCCTCCGACGAAGGCGGGGATCTGGGCCCAGTTCGGCGGCAACCGATGACCGGGTGGCCCGCCAGACCGTCGCCTGCCGCAGCACTGACCCGGGCGCAGTACTCCGGCTGGGACTGCTGCTGGTGCGGCAAACCCCTCAAGGAGGGGGGAGTCAGCGTCGGAATCGCGCGCGGCAGACTCGGCGCGCACGTCCTGGACATCGAGGTGTACGCCTGCCCGCCCGGCATCGGATGCGGGCCGCCCCACACCACACAGACCCCCGGCCCGGGCGGGCCATCCCCCACCGCAACAACCAGCGAAGGAGACCAGGACGAAGGCTGGCACGCCCTCATCCAGCACGGCCTCATCCAGCGACCCCACCAACTACGACCCGCCCATCCGCAGCTATGGGGACCACCGTCCGACAAAACCCTGGTATCCGTGGCCGCGAACTGCCAGCACGCCCCGGAGTGCACCATCGTCATCATTCCGAAGCCGGGCGGCGACGTCGTCTAGCCCCCCGACGAAGCAGGCATCGTGACCGAGTGGAACGATCCGCGGTATACGGACCTGATTGCCGCGTGGAGGCGCGCGCAGCAACCCGACTCTCGTGACCCGCAACAGGAACGGCCCGTGCGGGGCTTCGTCGTCCCGCCGAAGCCGTAGCGCACAGCACCAAACCGCGGCCCCGGCCGGCACCCGCTGACCGGGGCCGCATCGACTTCTCCAGCCGCAGACAGTTCGACCAGACCACCGCCCGCCCTCCGATGGGAGGCGGGGTTCGCTCACATCTACGGTGACCTGCGGAAACAGCATGATCATTTAGGTGATATTTAGGCGATGGACTCTGGTGGTGAGGGTGTTGGCACCCTGTAGCGAGGGTGTGGTGAGAGTGCGGAGCGGTGGCATGAAGAAGGCCCCGGACGCCCCCTGACCTGGGAGTTCCGGGACCTTTCCCCTGCTGGACGGTGAGCCCCCTGTCGGATTCGAACCGACGACCTTCGCTTTACAAGAGCGGCGCTCTGACCAGCTGAGCTAAGGAGGCGTGCGCGGGCGCGTGCTGCGCGTGCCCGTGCAGTGTACCCAGCTCGCCCGCCGGTCCCGTCGAAAATTTCCGCGAAGTTCACAGCCCCCGGGCTACTGACAGAACAGGTGAACGGAGGGTACCGTCCAGATTCGGTCCGCGTGTCGCGGATCTCTCCACCTTCCACAACGGATCGTCCGGCACGTTCCTGCCGGTAGAAGGGGGCCTCCACCATGGCCACTGTTACGTTCGACAAGGCGACCCGGATCTACCCGGGGTCCACGAAGCCCGCCGTAGACGCGCTGGAGATCGCGATCGAGGACGGCGAGTTCCTCGTCCTCGTCGGCCCGTCCGGCTGCGGCAAGTCCACCTCGCTCCGCATGCTCGCGGGGCTTGAGGACGTCAACGGCGGCACCATCCGCATCGGCGACCGCGACGTCACCCACCTGCCGCCGAAGGACCGGGACATCGCCATGGTGTTCCAGAACTACGCGCTGTACCCGCACATGACCGTCGCCGACAACATGGGCTTCGCCCTGAAGATCGCCGGCGTCAACAAGGCGGAGATCCGGCAGAAGGTCGAAGAGGCCGCGAAGATCCTCGACCTCACCGACTACCTGGACCGCAAGCCGAAGGCGCTCTCCGGCGGTCAGCGCCAGCGCGTCGCCATGGGCCGCGCGATCGTGCGTGAGCCGCAGGTCTTCCTCATGGACGAGCCGCTGTCCAACCTGGACGCCAAGCTCCGCGTCTCCACCCGTACGCAGATCGCCTCCCTCCAGCGCCGCCTCGGCATCACCACGGTCTACGTCACCCACGACCAGGTCGAGGCCCTGACGATGGGCGACCGTGTCGCGGTGCTCAAGGACGGGCTGCTCCAGCAGGTCGACACCCCGCGCAAGATGTACGACAAGCCCGAGAACCTCTTCGTCGCCGGCTTCATCGGCTCCCCGGCCATGAACCTGGTCGAGGTCCCGATCACCGACGGCGGCGTGAAGTTCGGCAACAGCATCGTGCCGATCGACCGCGAGGCGCTCTCCGCCACCACCGACAAGACGGTCACCGTCGGCATCCGCCCCGAGCACTTCGACGTGGCCGGCCCCGACTCCGACAAGGGCCTCGCGGTCACCGTGAACGTCGTCGAGGAACTCGGCGCCGACGCCTACGTCTACGGCACCGCCCAGCTCGACGACACCTCCAAGGACATCGTCGTCCGGGTCAACGGCCGTGAGGTCCCGGAGAAGGGCAGCCGTCTGCACGTCGTGCCCCGCGCCGGCGAGACCCACGTCTTCTCCACCTCGACCGGCGCCCGCCTGTCCGACTGATCCCGGCCCCCGGTCGGCTCCGGCCGGCCCCGCCGCGTGATCCGGCAACCCGGCGCCTCCCCGCCATCCGAACCGGTGCACCCCACGCGGCATGTTCAACGGAATCGGCCCCGCACACCTCCGTGCGGGGCCGTTTCGCGTCAACCCCTTACCCAAAAAAAGGCACCACTTCGTCCCCCGAACAGGTGACTAAATGTCGCCAAATCATCACCGGGCGCTACCCTCACTCGCGTGAAGCACTCCGTGAAGCACTCCACCACAGAAGCGACGCGCCGCAGCCGGGGACCCGCCCGCCGGATCGGCCGCTCCCTCGCCCTTGTCCTGCCCGTCCTCCTGGTGCTCTCCGGGACACTCGCGGTCACCCGCGTCAGCTGGTCGGGCAGCCCCGACAGCTCGATGCTCACCGCCGCCGACACCGCCGTGTCCGACGCCAAGCCGGCCGCCCCCCGCGCCCCCCACGAGGTGCTGCGCGACAAGCTGCTCGCCGAGGTCCAGGACAAGGACCCGGGCGTCGCCCTCACCCACCTCCAGGAGGCGGTGAACGCCCGTCCGTCGCTCGCCGAGCACTGCACGTCCATCGCCCGCTCCCTCGGCCACGCCGCGGTCCGTATCTACGGCTCCACCCGCGCCCAGGCCTTCGCCCGCCCCGTCTGCGACACCTCCTACGCCACCGGCGTCGTCGCCGCCCACGGCTGACCCCGGAGAAAGCCTCCGGTACGGGCCCCCAGTACGGGTCTTCCCCGGTACGGGCCTCCAGTACGGGCCTGGGAACAGGCGTCACAGCCTCGCCGCTGTGACGCCTGCCCGCGCCCAGCACCCCGTACAGCACCCCACACAGCCCGCCCGCCCCACGCCTCCGCGCCCCGCACAGCCCACCTACCCGCGCCACCCCGCCCCGTACAGTGCGGGCATGACCGATCCGCACGCCGCCGTCTCCCGCCCCGTCCAGGCCGTCGTTCTCGCCGGGGGCCAGGGGTCCCGGCTGCGCCCCTACACCGACGACCGGCCCAAGCCGATGGTCGAGATCCCCGGCACCGGAACGCCGATCATCGGCCATCAGCTCACCTGGCTCGCCGAGGAGGGCGTCACCGATGTGGTGATCAGCTGCGGTCACCTCGCCGACGTCCTCCAGACCTGGCTGGAGAGCGCCGAACTGCCCGTCCGGGTCACCACCGCCGTGGAGACCGAGCCGCTCGGCCGCGGCGGCGGCCTGAAGTTCGCCGCCACCCGGCTGCCCCACCCCGACCGGCCCTGGTACGCCACCAACGGCGACATCTGGACCCGCTTCTCCCTGCGGGACATGGCCGACTTCCACGCCGAACGGGACGCCGTAGCCACCCTCGCGCTCGCCCGTCCGCGCATCCCCTGGGGCGCCGTACAGACCGACGGCTTCGGCCACATCACCGACTTCATCGAGGCGCCACCCACCCAGTACGAGATCAACGCGGGCGTCTACGTCTTCGCGCCCGAGTTCGCCGGGTTGTTGCCGGAGCGGGGGGATCACGAGCGGACGACGTTTCCGCATCTCGCGCGGGAACGGCGGCTGGCCGGATTCACCATTCCGCAAGGCGCGTACTGGCGGGCCATCGACACGGCGAAGGATTTGAGCGAGGCCGCGAAGGAATTGGCGGCGCTCGGGCGTTGACGGCACGGCGAATCAGGGTTGCCGTCTTCGCCAACTGTCCTGTCGGGTCAGGTAGTTCGGCGGCTTTCCCGGTGTTGTGGTCGGTCGCGCAGTTCCCCGTTCCCCTTTAGGGCGCCGCCCATCCCACACCCGAGATCCCGCCCCAAACCCACAATCCCGAACACGCAATCCCCACCTGCACCATCCCACCCACGCCATCCCCGCACGCCCGATCCTCGCGCGCACCCAATCACCGCGCCCACCCAATCCTCACGCGCGCCCAATCCCCACGCACAAAAGCAGCCCCGCGCCCCGGCTACCAGCCAGGAATTCGCGGGGCTGCCTTTCGCCCGACGCCGAACGAGTGTTATCGCCATGTGGTCAGCCGGTGGGCGCGTTCAGCAGGTCGCCCACCGGCCCCTCTACCCCAACAGGCCGCCCACCAGTCCGGGCTGGCCGGACGAGGAAGAGCCGTTCTCGGGGGCACCGCCGGGGGCGCCGTCGGAGCCGCCGGTCGAGCCGGCGGCCGGGTCGCTCGCGGGGCCGCCCGAAGCCGGGCCCGTGGTGGAGCTGGGCGCCTGCTGCTCCGGCACGGTCTGCTGCGGCGGAGCCTGTCCGCCCCCCGTGCCCTGCGTCTGGCTCGGGGCGCCGCCCGTCACCGTCTCCGCCTCCTGCGTGGCACCCGGCGTCGTCGCCGCGCCCGCGGTGGGCGCGGCCGACGTGGCACCCTGCGTGGGCGCCGACGTGGACGCCGACGGCGAACCGCTCGCCCGGCGTTCGTCGGGCTCCCCGGGCAGCGGGGAACCCGGCAGTTCGTTGCGCGGGGCCTCGCCGGGGCCGGGGACGACCACCCGGTCGGCGTCCCGGACCGCGCCGCCGAGCAGCGAGCCGATCAGCAGGGTGAGGCCGGTGACGATCACCGTGATCAGCGCGCCCCGCCGCAGCACATAGCGGCGCAGGTCCCACAGGTCGGCGCGGGGACCGAGACGGCGCCAGGCGCTGCCCGCGAGCCGGCCGTCCACGGAGTAGACGGGCGCGCCCGCGATGATCAGCGGCGACCAGGCGGCGAGGTAGATGATGTCGGGCGTGTCATAGGCGGGGACGGTCTTCCAGCTGACCGTGACGAGCAGCGCCGCGGAGAGCAGCGCGCCGACCACCGCGGCGACCCGCTGCCAGCAGCCCAGGACCGTGAGCACGCCCACGATGACCTGGAGGAAGGCGATCACCAGACCGGCGCCGACCGGGTGCTCCAGGGCGAACTGGCGCAGCGGCTCGGCGACCTGCCACGGGTGCAGGGTGTTGAGCCACTTCACCATCGAGCCGCGCTCGCCGCCGTCGAAGTACACGGGGTCGCAGAGCTTGCCCATCCCGGCGTAGATGGAGATGAAGCCGAGGAAGATGCGCAGCGGGAGCAGGACGACGCCGAGGTTCATCCGGCGGCCGGGGTAGTAGGCGTGCCGTGCGGGGTCGTCGCCCCGCTTGGCGCGGGTACCGGCGGTGGACCGCGGGTCGGTGCCGTCGTCCGTGAACTCCTCGTCGTCGTAGGGGGGCTGACGGTAGAGGGGGTCGCGGTAGGGGGATTCGTCGTCGACGCTGCCGACCGTGCGCATGTTCGGCAGCAACCGGGTGCCGTCGCCGTGCCTGCGCTGGGCGCCGACGACCGGCGTCTCGACGGTCTGCGTCAGCTCGTCCTCGCCGTAGCCCTCGTAGGCCTCATAGCCCTCGTAGCCCACGTGGGTCTCGTAGCCCTCGCGTCCGGCCGGGGCCTGGACGCGGGGGATGACCTGGGTCGAGCCGGTGTCGGTGAGGGATTCGTCGGGGTGGCGGACGCCCGCGCTGCGCACGGCCTGGAGCAGACGGTGGGCGCCGGTGTCGTCGGGGGCCGAACGGCCGCTCCAGACGACCGGGCGGCGCCGGGCCGCGGCACCCGCCTCGGCGGTTCCACCCATGGCCGGCGCGGCGTTCGCGGCGCCCATCCGGGCGGTGGCATCACCGGCGGGCGAGTACCGTGCCGCGCGCGGCGGCTGGGAGCGTCGCGAGGAGGCGCCCAACTGCACGCGGAAGCTGGCGTGATTGACGATGACCTGCGCCGGATCGCTCGGCACCTTCACCATGCTCAACGCGGGAACGTCGTCGACCCCGGAGCCGAATCCGGGGCCGGTGCCGAATCCGGAGCTGAACCCCGACGAGCGGTCCCCCGTGGGTGTGCGGGGTGTTCTGGTGTCCACACTCATCTAACCGAGTGACATGCGCTGAGGACACTGCTTCGACCTGCCGGATGTGTCCGGACCCCGTCAAGCTTGTCGCGGACGCCGGAATTAACCCGTACGGGTGGTCCGGCGCACGCACGTTCAGCTCCGGCGGCGCGCCGCCTCGTACAGTACGATCCCGGCCGCCACACCGGCGTTGAGCGACTCCGCGCCGCCCGGCATCGGGATCCGTACCCGCACGTCGCAGGTCTCGCCGACCAGCCGCGACAGCCCCTTGCCCTCGCTGCCGATGACGATCACGACCGGGCCGCCCAGCGCCGCCACCTCGCCGATCTCCGCCTCACCGTCGGCGGCCAGCCCCACGACCACCATCCCGGCCTTCTTGTACGACTCCAGCGCGCGCGTCAGATTCGTCGCCCGGGCGACGGGCGTACGGGCCGCGGCCCCGGCCGATGTCTTCCACGCGCCGGCCGTCATCCCGGCCGCGCGCCGCTCGGGCACGACCACCCCGTGACCGCCGAAGGCCGACACGGACCGGACGACGGCACCGAGGTTGCGCGGGTCGGTCACCCCGTCGAGGGCGACGATCAGCGGGTCCCGGCCCTCGTCGGCGGCCTCGGCGGCGAGATCCTCGGGGTGCGCGTACTCGTACGGCGGCACCTGGAGCACCAGGCCCTGGTGGTTGAGGCCGTTGGTCATCCGGTCCAGCTCGGGGCGCGGGGCCTCCATGAGGTTGATCCCGCCGCGCTCGGCGGCCAGCTGGAGCGCCTCGCGCACCCGCTCGTCGTTGTCGACGAACTGCTGGACGTACAGCGTCGACGCGGGCACGCCCTCGCGCAGCGCCTCGACCACCGAGTTGCGCCCGACGACCAGCTCGGAGGTGCTCCGGCCGCCGCCCTTGCGCTGCGGGGCGCGGCTGGTCGTGCGCCGGGTCTTCGCCTGCGCGGCGCGCTGCTTGGCGTGTCCCTTGCGCATCTCGGCGGGCGGCGTCGGCCCCTTGCCCTCCAGACCCCGGCGTCGCTGGCCGCCACTGCCGACCTGCGCGCCCTTCTTGCCGGACATGCGGCGGTTGTTCGCGGCCATGATCTACCTGCCTAGGGGATTGAGTACTGCGTATGTCTGTGCAGTGTGCCGCCCGCGGGGGCGGACGGCACCCGCGGGGTACCGGGAGTTCCGGGTCGGTCGTGCGGGTCGGGTCGGGTCGGTCGTGCGGGTCAGCGCGGGCCGAGGCTCCAGCGTGGTCCCTGCGGGCTGTCCTCGATCGCCAGTCCCGCCTGTCCCAGCTGGTCCCGGATGGCGTCGGCGGTGGCCCAGTCCTTACGGGCGCGCGCCGCCTCCCGCTGGTCCAGCACCAGCCGTACGAGGCTGTCGACGACGCCGTGGAGATCCTCGCCCTGGTCGCCCTCCCCGGCCCACTGGGGGTCCAGCGGGTCCAGGCCGAGCACCCCGAGCATGGCGCGGACCTCGGAGAGCCGGGCGACCGCGCTCTCCTTGTCGTCGGCGGCCAGCGCGCTGTTGCCCTGGCGGACCGTGTTGTGCACGACGGCCAGCGCCTGCGGCACGCCCAGGTCGTCGTCCATCGCCTCGGCGAACGCGGGCGGCACCTCGGCGGCGGGCTCGACCGGACCGCCGGACAGCTCCATCACGCGCTGCACGAAGCCCTCGATCCGCGCGAACGCGGACTCGGCCTCGCGCAGGGCCTCCTCGCTGTACTCGATGGTGGAGCGGTAGTGCGGGGTGCCCAGGTAGTAGCGGAGGATGATCGGGCGCCAGGCCTTGACCATCTCGCTCACCAGCACGGAGTTGCCGAGCGACTTCGACATCTTCTCGCCGCTCATGGTGACCCAGGCGTTGTGCACCCAGTAGGCGGCGAAGTCGTCGCCGTAGCCGCGGGCCTGGGCGATCTCGTTCTCGTGGTGCGGGAAGATCAGGTCGATGCCGCCGCCGTGGATGTCGAAGGCCGGGCCCAGGTACTTGTGGGCCATCGCCGAGCACTCCAGGTGCCAGCCGGGACGGCCCCGGCCCCACGGCGTCTCCCAGCTGGGCTCGCCCGGCTTGGCCGCCTTCCACATGGCGAAGTCGCGCGGGTCCCGCTTGCCGGTCTCGCCGTCCTCGGCAGGCTGGCGCAGCCCGTCCAGATCCTGCCGGGACAGGGAGAGATAGCCGGGCAGCGACCGCACGTCGAAGTAGACGTTGCCGTCGGCCTCGTAGGCGTGGCCGCGCTCGATCAGGCCGCGCATCATCTCGATCATCTCGGTGATGTGACCGGTGGCCCGGGGCTCGTACGTGGGCGGCAGGCAGCCGAGGGCGCGGTAGCCGTCGTTGAACGCGCGCTCGTTCTCGTACCCGATGGACCACCAGTGGCGGCCCTGTTCGGCCGCCTTCCGGATGATCTTGTCGTCGATGTCGGTGACGTTGCGGATGAACGTCACCTCATAGCCGCGGTACTCGAACCAGCGGCGCAGGATGTCGAAGTTCAGCCCCGATCGGATGTGGCCGATGTGCGGGGCCGCCTGCACGGTGGCACCGCACAGGTAGATCGAGACACAGCCCGGCGTGAGCGGGGTGAAGTCACGGATCTGCCGGGCGTTGGTGTCGTACAGGCGAATGGTCACGCGTCCAGGGTAGTGGGCGGTGGGATGTGCGGAGCGCCGTAGGGGGTTTTGCGCGGTGAGCCCGGTGGGTGCAGCC
>NZ_JBHYUG010000011.1:0-44474 GCF_042749375.1 Streptomyces sp. NPDC059477
CGGTTACATTCCGAACCCGGAAGCTAAGCCTTACAGCGCCGATGGTACTGCAGGGGGGACCCTGTGGGAGAGTAGGACGCCGCCGAACAAATATTAAGAGGCTGGACCCCGAACTTCGGTTTGGGGTCCAGCCCTTTTTTGTTGGGTGTCACTTGCAGTTCACGTTGCGCAACCAGCATCCGGGGCATGGGTATTGCTGCACTGCTCAGGGCCGCCGGTATCGGCGTCGGTGACGAGGTCATCGTGCCCGCGTTCGGCAACGTCGAGGTCTCCGAGGCCGTGGCGCTGGCGGGTGCGGTGCCGGTGTTCGCGGACATAGATCCGGTGACGTACTGCCTGGACACCGCTGCGGTCGGGGCGGCCGTAACTCCTCGGACGGCGGCGGTGGTTGTCGTGCACCGCTTCGGGCGGCCGGCGGACATCGGCGGGATGCATGCCGTCGGGCAGCGGCATGGGCTGCTGGTGCTGGAGTCGGGGGAATCCGAGGTGCCGTACGACGAAGTGGCCCAGCGTCGGCAGCGGGCCGCCTATCTCGACGCGAAGCTGCGGGGGGTGTGCACGCCCGAGGGGGCGGTGGGGCATACGTACCAGCAGTACGTGGTGCGGGTGCTGGGCAATGGGCGGCCGGATCGGGACGCGTTCGCGCGGGCCCTGCGGGCCAGGGGAGTTGACTGCCGGGTTCCGGTGAAGACTCCGGTGCATCGGCTGCCGGAATTCCGGCGATATGCCTCGCTGCCGGAGACCGAGCGAGCTGCTGATGAGACGCTGGCGCTGCCGGTGGAAGCCGGATTGACAAAGCGCGACATGCAACGGGTGGTGTCGGCCTGCAATACCCTCGGCGGACTGCTTCAGCCCGCTTTCTGATCGTGGTTGGGAACACCGGTCCGGTCAGGGTATGATCTATCCCGTTGCCGCGAGGGAAACCTCGAAAAGGTGACAGGCCCCTATAGCTCAGTCGGTAGAGCGTCTCCATGGTAAGGAGAAGGTCAACGGTTCGATTCCGTTTGGGGGCTCTGTAGAAAGAAGCCTCCGCCCGGTTGGGCGGGGGCTTCTTTGCGTTGTGCGGGTGGTTAGTTGGGCAGGTCCGGGACGCGCATCGTCAGGATCGCCATGTCGTCGGACGGGGCGTCGGAAGCGAAGCGGTCCACCGCGCGCATGATGCGGGCGGCGACCGCGCCGGCTGTGAGGCCCGTGCAGGTGGTGAGGACCTCCATGAGGCCGTCATCGCCGAGCATGCGGGTGCCCTCACGGCGTTCGGTGACGCCGTCCGTGACGCACAGGAGGACATCGCCGGGGTCGAGGGTGATGGTCTGCTCGTACAGTTCCAGATCCTCCAGAACGCCGAGGAGGGGCTGGGGTTCGGCGGCCGTCTCGACCGTGCCGTCCTGGCGCAGGCGGAGCGGGAGCGGGTGGCCGGCGCAGACGATCTTCAGTTCGGCGCTGCCGTCCTCGCGGGGGCGCAGCTCGCCGTACAGGAGGGTCAGGAAGCGGCTGCGGGCTCCCTCGTCGAGGATCGCGGAGTTCAGGCGCTGGAGGACGGCTGGGCCGCTCAGGCCCTCGCGGGCGAGGAGGCGCAGGGCGTGCCGGGCGAGGCCGGTGACGGCCGCCGCGTTGGGGCCCGTACCGCAGACGTCTCCGATGGCGAAGCCGTAGGTGTTCTCGCCGATCGGGAAGACGTCGTAGAAGTCGCCGCCGACTTCGTTGCCCTCGCCTGCGGCGCGGTAGATGACGTCGACTTCCACGCCGTCGATCTGGGGGAGGCCGGGTGGCAGGAGGCTGCGCTGGAGGGCCTGGCTGATGGCGGTGCGCTCGGAGTAGAGGCGGGCGTTGTCCAGGGCCAGGGCGGCGCGGCGGGAGAGGTCCTCGGCGAGTTCGAGGATCTCCTGGCGGAAGTGTTCGTCGGTGGGCTTGCCGAGGGTGAGCATGCCGATGACGCGGTTGCGGGCGACCAGGGGCAGGACGACGGTTTCGCCGCCGACCGCGGAGGCGGTGGCGAGGGTGGTGCCGATGCCGGCGGCGATGGAAGCGGGCTCGCTGAGGCCGAGGCTGCGCATGGAGGTGCGCAGGGCGGCTTGGTGGGCGGCTTCCGCGGGGGCGGTCCAGACGTGCGCGCCGGGGGTGGGGACCGGGTCGGGCGGGGGGATCTTCGAGAGCAACGACTTGATGCCGTCGATGAGTTCCTCGTCCTCGTGCAGGACGTAGGAGAGGTAGGGGTCCGCCGCCTGGTCGGCGATGGTGTAGACGGCGCACCAGGTGGCCAGGGTGGGGACGGTCATCTGGGCCATGAGGGCGAGTGTCTGGTCGCGGTCCAGGGTGCCGGCGAGCAGGTCGGAGGCTTCGACGAGGAAGCTGAGTGAGCCTCTGCGCAGGCGTTCGAGTTCGCCGAGGCGGGCCGATTCGACGGCCAGGGCGATGCGGTCGGCGGCGAACTGGAGGCGCAGGGCCTCTTCGTTGGAGTAGCGGCCGGGGGATTCGGCGGCGACGCCGAGGGAGCCGGTGAGGCGGCCCTCGACCTTGAGCGGGACGGTGACGACCGAGCGCATGCCGGTGCCGTTGAGGAGGGGGACGGCGCCGGGGACGGAGGAGAGGTCGTCGTGGACGGCGGGCATGCGGGCGGAGCCGTAGCGGCCGGGGCCGGCCTCGACGGGGACGCGGGCGAACCGCTGGCGGGCGGAGGGCAGGCCGGTGGAGGCACGGACCTCCAGTTCCGTCTCGTCGTCGGTGGCGAGGAGGAGGAAGGCGGAGTCGGCGTCGAGCATGTCGCGGGCGCGCTCGACCGTGCGCTGGAGCAGGCCGTCGAGGTCGTCGGGGGCGGGGGAGCCGATGAAGATCTCGAAGGGGTCGGTGCTCTGTCCCTCCGCGTTGGTGGTGGTGTCGGTCGTGGAGACGCGCACCGGGGTCTGGAGCACCGCGCGCTCGTGGTCGCGGACCAGGAGGCAGACGGTGGAGGGCTCGCCGTCGGTGTCCCGGACGCGCAGGTGCGAGGCGTAGACGGGGACGACCCGGCCGGCGGCGTCGCGGATGCCGTAGCTGCCTTCCCAGCGGGAGAGCTGGAGGGCTTCGGCGATGCCGGTGCTGGTGCCGGGGGTGTGCGGCCAGGCGGCGAGATCGGTAAGAGGCTTTCCGGTCACCTGTTCGGAGGGGTAGCCGAAGACGTCTTCGGCGTCCTCGTTCCAGGCGGAGATGGCGCCCGCGCGGTCGATCTGGATGACGGCGACGCGGACCCGGCCGTCGGCGAGCGGGAGCAGCTCGGCGGGGAGGCAGGGGCCGGCGGCGCGGGTGCCCACGGCCCGTTCGGGGAGGTCGAGCCGGAACCAGACCTGTTTGTGCGTGGGCGTGTAGTCGACGCCCCAGCGGCCGGCCAGGGCGGCGCAGAGCTGGAGGCCCCGGCCGCCTTCGCGGTCGAGGTTGCCCATGGCGGCGGACGGGCCCTGGAGCGGGATCTCGCGTTCGGGGTAGCGGTCGGAGACCTCGACGCGGACGCCGTCGTCGCTGCGCAGGCACAGGACGTCGGCGGCGGTGCCCGCGTGCACCACGGCGTTGGTCACCAGTTCGCTGGTGAGGACCACGGCGTCGTCCACGATGTCGGCGAAGCCCCAGCCCTGGAGGGTGTCGCGGACGAAGGAGCGGGCGGACGCGACCGAGCGCCCGACGGGCTCGAAGCTGGCGGCTGCCCGCGCGGTGATCACAGAACTCCTCGGCCGCTCGTCCAGGTGCGGGGCTCCCTGGCCGACCGGCTCGCGCCGTGACTGCGACGGGAGCCCGCCCGTCGGCCGGGGGTCCGGGGGGTGTCCCCCGGGAATCAGTCCGGTGGTCATGGTGACGGCCGCCCCTCCGATGCCCGCTCGTTCTCGTACCACCGCCCAGGCCGGTCGGACCGGCGTGGCTGGACAGCCGCATGCAAGGTTACTTACCTTCCCCGTCCACGCGGATGCCGGTCGCCGGTGTTTCCGTCCGGAGGGTGTGCGGACGGTGTGCGAAGCTGCCGAACTGTTATGGCCTGGTTCAGCCGGGGTGAAACACTGGGCAGGCTTCCGGTGAAGGTCCGGGCGGGCCGAGTGCGACGCGCGCGAGATGGGCAGCAGCCCTGAGTGCGGTCCTGTGGGCCGTCCCGGAGCCGGGCGGTGCGGTGCGGCGATGTCGTGCGGCAGCGATCTGGTACACGGAAGTGCACGACCGGAACCACCTGAGCACAGCAGAAATGGTCGATCCCTGCGGGAGGGACACAGTGGAGTCTGGCGCAGCGACGCGGAGCACGAAGACGCGCGCGAAAGGCGGACAGTCCCTGAAGAACCAGCGTAAACCACGCACTGGGACCACCGAGGTGGACACGGCCGCCCTGGACCGGCTGATGACCGCTCTGGTGGCCATGCGGGACGGGAACTTCCGCAAGCGGCTCACGGTGTCCGGCGACGGAGTGATGGCGGAGATCGCCGCCGTCTACAACGAGGTCGCGGAGCGCAATCTCCATCTGACCGGTGAGCTGTCGCGGGTGCGGCGTGTGGTGGGGCGGGACGGCAAGCTCACCGAGCGGCTGGAGGCCGGGGCCCTGGAGGGCTCCTGGGGCGCCGCGATCGACGCCTCGAACGCGCTGGTCGACGATCTCGTACGGCCGGTCTCCGAGGTCGGCCGGGTGCTGTCGGCGGTGGCCGAGGGGGATCTGTCGCCGCGGATGGAGTTGCGGGCGCAGGCGGCGGAGGGGCCGGGGCATCCGCTGCGGGGGGAGTTCCTGAAGGTCGGGCGGACTGTCAACAACCTTGTCGATCAGTTGTCGACGTTCACCGACGAGGTCACGCGGGTTGCCAGTGAGGTCGGCACCGAGGGCAAGCTCGGTGGGCAGGCGCGGGTGCGCGGGATGTCGGGTTCGTGGAAGGACCTGACGGAGTCCGTCAACACGATGGCGAACCGGCTGACCGCGCAGGTGCGGGACATCGCGCTGGTGACCACGGCGGTCGCCAAGGGTGATCTGTCGCGCAAGGTCACGGTCGACGTGGCCGGCGAGATGCTGGAGCTGAAGGTCACCGTCAACACGATGGTGGATCAGCTCTCGGCGTTCTCCTCGGAGGTGACCCGGGTCGCGCGCGAGGTGGGCACGGAGGGCGAGCTGGGCGGTCAGGCCCAGGTGTCCGGGGTGGCCGGGGTGTGGAAGGAACTCACCGACTCGGTGAACACCATGGCAGGAAACCTTACTGCCCAGGTGCGGGGAATCTCACAGGTCACCACCGCCGTCGCCAATGGCGATCTGTCGCAGAAGGTGACCGTGCAGGCGCGCGGGGAGGTCGCGCAGCTCGCCGAGACGATCAATCAGATGACCGAGACGCTGCGGATCTTCGCCGACGAGGTCACGCGGGTGGCGAACGAGACGGGCGGCGAGGGCCGGCTCGGCGGACAGGCGAACGTCCCCGGTGCGGCCGGTACCTGGAAGGATCTGACCGATTCGGTCAACACGGTCTTCCGGAACCTGACCACGCAGGTGCGGGACATCGCGGCCGTGACGACCGCCGTGGCCAGCGGTGATCTGTCGCAGAAGGTCACCGTGAACGTGGCCGGCGAGATGCTTGAGCTGAAGAACACCGTGAACACGATGGTGGATCAGCTCTCGGCGTTCTCCTCCGAGGTCACCCGGGTCGCCCGGGAGATCGGGGTCGAGGGCGAGCTGGGCGGTCAGGCGCAGGTGATGGGCGCGGCCGGTACCTGGAAGGATCTGACGGACTCGGTCAACACCGCCTTCCGCAACCTCACCGGGCAGGTGCGCAACATCGCCCAGGTGACCACGGCGGTCGCCAACGGGGATCTCTCCCAGAAGGTCACCGTCGATGTCTCCGGCGAGATGCTCCAGCTGAAGAACACCGTGAACACCATGGTGGACCAGCTGTCGTCGTTCGCCGAGCAGGTCGTGCGGATGGCCCGGGAGGTCGGGACGGAGGGCCGGCTCGGCGGGCAGGCGCAGGTGCCGGGGGTCTCCGGGACCTGGAAGGAACTCACCGACTCGGTGAACTCCATCACCGGCAATCTGACCGCCCAGGTGCGGCAGATCGCCCAGGTCACCACCGCCGTGGCGCGCGGTGATCTGTCGCAGAAGATCACCGTGGACGCGCGCGGGGAGATCCTGGAGCTGAAGAACACCGTCAATACGATGGTCGACCAGCTCTCCGCCTTCGCCGACCAGGTGACGCGGGTGGCCCGCGAGGTGGGCACCGAGGGGCGGCTCGGCGGTCAGGCGCAGGTGCTGGGCGTCGCCGGGGTGTGGCGGGACCTGACCGATTCCGTGAACGGAATGGCAGGAAACCTTACTGCCCAGGTGCGGCAGATCGCCCAGGTCGCCACGGCGGTCGCGCGCGGTGACCTGTCGCAGAAGATCACGGTCGACGCGCGCGGGGAGATCCTGGAGCTGAAGAACACCCTCAACACGATGGTGGACCAGTTGTCCTCGTTCGCCGAGGAGGTCACCAGGGTCGCCCGCGAGGTCGGCACCGAGGGCAAGCTGGGCGGCCAGGCGGAGGTGCAGGGTGTCTCCGGCACCTGGAAGGACCTCACCCAGTCGGTGAACTTCATGGCGAACAACCTCACCGTCCAGGTGCGGTCCATCGCCGATGTCACCACCGCGGTCGCCAAGGGCGACCTCTCCAAGAAGATCACCGTCGACGCCAAGGGCGAGATCCTCGAACTCGTCACGACCGTCAACACGATGGTCGATCAGCTGTCGTCCTTCGCGGAACAGGTGACCAAGGTGGCCCGCGAGGTGGGCACCGAAGGCATCCTCGGCGGTCAGGCGCATGTCCCCGGTGTCGTCGGCATCTGGAAGGACCTCAGCGACAACGTCAACCTGATGGCCAAGAACCTGACCATGCAGGTGCGCAACATCTCACAGGTCGCGGCGGCGGTCGCCAACGGCGATCTGACGCGTACGGTGACGATCGAGGCGGCCGGTGAGGTCGCGCAGCTCGCCGACACCTTCAACACGATGGTCAAGACGCTGAGTTCGTTCGCCGAGCAGGTCACCAAGGTGGCGCGCGAGGTGGGTACGGACGGCATCCTGGGCGGCCAGGCGCATGTACCGGGCGTGGCGGGCACCTGGAAGGACCTCACCGAGTCGGTGAACCAGATGGCGTCCAACCTGACCGGTCAGGTGCGCAACATCGCCATGGTGACGACCGCCATCGCCAAGGGCGATCTGACCAAGAAGATCGACATCGACGCGCGCGGCGAGATCCTCGAACTCAAGACGACCATCAACACCATGGTCGACCAGCTCTCGTCGTTCGCGGAGGAGGTCACCCGCGTCGCGCGCGAGGTGGGCACGGAAGGGCAGCTCGGTGGTCAGGCCCGGGTGCGGGACGTCGACGGGACGTGGCGGGACCTCACCGAGTCCGTGAACGAAATGGCAGGAAACCTCACCCGGCAGGTGCGGGCCATCGCGCGCGTGGCGACCGCGGTGACCCGGGGCGATCTGAACCTGAAGATCGACGTGGACGCCTCCGGCGAGATCCAGGAGCTCCAGGACTACATCAACAAGATGATCGCCAACCTGCGGGACACCACCATCGCCAACAAGGAGCAGGACTGGCTCAAGGGCAACCTCGCGCGGATCTCCGCCCTGATGCAGGGCCGCCGGGACCTGGAGGACGTGGCCTCGCTGATCATGAGCGAGCTGACGCCGGTCGTGTCGGCGCACCACGGGGCGTTCTTCCTCGCCATGCCGCTGCTGGACGGCAAGGACGTGGCGACCGGCTCGGACGACGACTACGAGCTGCGGATGCTGGGCTCGTACGGCTACTCGATGGGCTCCATGCCGACGTCGTTCCGGCCGGGTGAGGCGCTGGTGGGCACCGCGGCCCACGAGAAGCGCACGATCCTCGTGGAGAACGCGCCCAGCGGCTATCTGAAGATCTCCTCCGGGCTCGGCGAGGCGGCGCCCGCGCAGGTGATCGTGTTGCCGGTGCTGTTCGAGGGCAAGGTGCTCGGGGTGATCGAGCTGGCCTCCTTCACGCCGTTCACGCACATCCAGAAGGACTTCCTCAACCAGATCGCGGAGATGATCGCGACCAGCGTCAACACCATCTCCGTCAACACCAAGACCGAGGTGCTGCTGAAGCAGTCGCAGGAGCTGACCGAGCAACTGCGGGAGCGGTCCGAGGAGCTGGAGAACCGGCAGAAGGCCCTCCAGGCGTCCAACGCGGAGCTGGAGGAGAAGGCCGAGCTGCTGGCCCGGCAGAACCGGGACATCGAGGTGAAGAACACCGAGATCGAGGAGGCCCGGCAGGTCCTGGAGGAGCGCGCCGAGCAACTCGCGGTGTCCATGCGCTACAAGAGCGAGTTCCTTGCCAATATGTCGCACGAGCTGCGGACGCCCCTGAACTCGCTGCTGATCCTCGCCAAGCTGCTCGCCGACAACGCCGACGGGAACCTCACCCCGAAGCAGGTCGAGTTCGCCGAGACCATCCATGGCGCCGGATCCGATCTGCTCCAGCTGATCAACGACATCCTCGATCTGTCGAAGGTCGAGGCGGGCAAGATGGACGTCTCCCCGACCAGGATCGCGCTGGTCCAGCTGGTGGACTACGTCGAGGCCACCTTCCGGCCGCTGACCGCGGAGAAGGGCCTGGATCTGTCGGTGCGGGTGTCACCGGAGCTGCCGGCCACCCTGCACACCGACGAGCAGCGGCTCCTTCAGGTGCTGCGCAATCTGCTGTCCAACGCGGTGAAGTTCACCGACTCCGGCTCGGTCGAGCTGGTGATCCGGCCGGCCGGGGCGGACGTACCGCAGTTCATCCGGGAGCAGCTGCTGGAGGCCGGGTCCGTGACGGAGGTGGGCGCCGAGCTGATCGCGTTCTCGGTGACGGACACCGGGATCGGTATCGCGGCCGGCAAGATGCGGGTGATCTTCGAGGCGTTCAAGCAGGCCGACGGCACGACCAGCCGCAAGTACGGCGGTACGGGCCTCGGGCTGTCGATCTCGCGGGAGATCGCGCAGTTGCTCGGCGGGGAGATCTACGCGCAGAGCGAGCCGGGCCGCGGCTCGACGTTCACGCTGTATCTGCCGCTGCACCCGACCGAGCTGCCCGCGCAGGGCTACCAGCAGGCCACGCAGCCGCCCGAGCTGACGGCCATCGAGGCGCGTCCGGCCGTCCCCGAGATCGAGACGCCGGCGGAGGTGAAGTCGTACCAGGAGACGCAGAACGGGGCGGCGGCGCTCTTCCGGCGGCGGCGCCGGGGTACGGAGGCGTTCTCGCGCGCGTCCATGCAGCATCCGGAGAGCTGGGCGGCCGAGGGCCGCATGGCCGACCACGAGCCCCTGGAGGGGCTGCGGTTCGGCGGTGAGAAGGTGCTGATCGTCGATGACGACATCCGCAACGTCTTCGCCCTGACCAGCGTCCTGGAGCAGCACGGCCTTTCGGTGCTGTACGCCGAGAACGGCAGGGAGGGCATCGAGGTGCTGGAGCAGCACGACGACGTGGCGGTCGTGCTGATGGACATCATGATGCCGGAGATGGACGGGTACGCGACGACCACGGCGATCCGGCGGATGCCGCAGTTCGCCGGGCTGCCGATCATCGCGCTGACCGCGAAGGCGATGAAGGGCGACCGGGAGAAGGCGATCGAGTCCGGCGCGTCCGACTATGTGACCAAGCCGGTCGACCCGGACCATCTGCTGGCGGTGATGCGGCAGTGGATGCGGGTGGAGTGACCCGGGGACGATCCGGAGACGCCCCCGAGGTGGCCCGGAGGCGGCCCGGAGATGACCCCGAAATGACGTGGAGTGACCTGGCGTGACGCGGGCGGGCGCGTCGGGTCGCCCCCGCGTGGGCGGGCCCGCGCGGGGGCGCGGGAGGCGGGAACGGTGAGTGTTCACGCGGAGTTGCTGACGCAGTGTGCTCGGCGTCGCGCGGACGTACGCGATTCGGGGAACCTTCTGGTCTCCCGCCGCGTTTCTGCTACGTGCACAGTGACATCTCGGTGACAGGGTGTGGCGACAGGCGGGGTGCGGCTACGATGACCGGCACGAGGACGGGCGGCGAGACGGAGTCGTCCCCTGGGGTGGCTCCCGACGGCGCTTCCCCAAGTCCTGCGGACAGGGGAGGCCCCATGCCGGGGCGAGGAGGGCGGGCCATGGTGCAGAAGGCCAAGATCCTCCTGGTCGATGACCGGCCGGAGAATCTGCTCGCGCTGGAGGCGATCCTTTCGGCGCTCGATCAGACGCTGGTCCGGGCATCGTCCGGGGAGGAAGCGCTCAAAGCACTGCTCACGGACGATTTCGCGGTCATTCTGCTGGATGTCCAGATGCCGGGCATGGACGGTTTCGAGACCGCCGCCCACATCAAGCGGCGGGAGCGCACGCGGGACATCCCGATCATCTTCCTCACCGCGATCAACCACGGACCGCATCACACGTTCCGCGGGTACGCGGCGGGTGCGGTCGATTACATCTCCAAGCCGTTCGACCCGTGGGTGCTGCGGGCGAAGGTGTCGGTGTTCGTCGAGCTGTACATGAAGAACTGCCAGCTGAGAGAGCAGGCGGCGCTGCTGCGGCTCCAGTTGGAGGGCGGCGGCCGGAGCGGCGTCGGTCCCGGCAAGGAACCGGCCGGGCTGCTCGCCGAGCTGTCCGCGCGGCTCGCGGCGGTCGAGGAGCAGGCCGAGGCGCTGTCCAAGCAGCTGGACGACGAGTCCGCGGACGCGGCGGCGGTGGCCACGGCGGCGCATCTGGAGCGCAAGCTCACGGGTTTGCGGCGGGCGCTGGACGCGCTGGAGCCCGGCACCGGCGGCGCCGCCCCGGTGCCCTCGCCGAACTGACCCTGACGCGCCAGGGCGTTGAGCCGCGTCCTGCGCCCGCTGTACCGGGCGCGGCGTTGATCTCACCCTCCTCGGCTGCCCCCACCGCACCCGGCCTCGGCTTCCTCGCGCGCAGGCCTTCAACGGCTCGACGGCCACTGGATACGGCTTCATGACCCCACGTCAGCATCGCGTCTCGGTGACGGCGACACGAATGGGTGAAGGTGTGCGCACGCGTGTCCCCTGGGGTCTCCACAGGTAATCTCACACCCATGGCCTCACGTCCCTCCGCAGCCAAGAAGCAGCCCGCTAGGAAGGCGGCGGCTCCGGCGAAGAAGGCCGCCGTGAAAAAGGCTCCCGCGAAGAAAGCGCCCGCGAAGAAAGCCCCCGCCAAGAAGGCCGCCGCGAAGAAGCCCCCCGCGAAGAAGGCGGCGCCCGCGCCGAAGCCGGCGCCCAATCCGACCGGCGGTGTCTACCGTCTGGTGCGGGCCGTCTGGCTGGGACTGGCGCACGCCGTCGGGGCGGTGTTCCGCGGCATAGGGCAAGGCGCCAAGAATCTCGATCCGGCGCACCGCAAGGACGGCGTCGCCCTGCTGCTGCTGGCACTCGCGCTGATCGTCGCCGCCGGTACGTGGTCGAATCTGCGCGGACCGGTCGGGGACCTGGTCGAGATGCTGGTGACCGGGGCCTTCGGGCGGCTCGATCTGCTGGTGCCGATCCTGCTCACGGTCGTCGCCGTGCGGTTCATCCGCCATCCGGAACAGCCCGACGCGAACGGACGGATCGTCATCGGGCTGTCCGCACTGGTCATCGGGGTCCTCGGCCAGGTGCACATCGCGTGCGGCTCGCCCGCGCGCAGCGACGGCATGCAGGCGATAAGGGACGCGGGCGGGCTCATCGGCTGGGGAGCGGCGACGCCCCTGTCGTACACGATGACCGATGTGCTGGCCGTGCCGTTGCTGGCGCTGCTGACCGTGTTCGGGCTGCTGGTCGTCACCGCCACGCCGGTCAACGCGGTTCCGCAGCGGCTGCGGCAGCTCGGGGTGCGCCTCGGACTCGTCCACGACCCGGAGACGGACGAGCGGGACGAGGACGATCGGCGCTACGACGAGCAGCGCTACGACGAACAGTGGCGCGAGGCGCTGCCCGCGCGCACACGCAAACGGCTCGGGGCGGGTCCCGAGCCGTACGACCCCGAGGGAGCCGAGCACGAGGCCCTTGCGCGGCGTCGCGGGCGGCCCAGGCGTTCCGCGGTGCCGCAGCCCGCGATGGACCGGCAGCTGGACGCCGTGGACATCGCCGCGGCGGCAGCGGCGGATCTGGACGGTGCCGTGCTGCACGGCATGCCGCCCTCGCCGCTGGTAGCCGACCTCACCCAGGGCGTGCGGGTGGGCGACCGGGAGGAGACCACGCCGACGCCCCTGCCCGTGCCGGCGCCGGTTCGGGCCGCGCGGCCCCAGAAGGAGAAGCCCAAGCCGGAGGTCCTCGACCTCACCAAGGCGCCACCGGCGGAGGTGCGCGATCTGCCGCCCCGCGCGGAGCAGCTCCGGCTGTCCGGCGACATCACCTACTCCCTGCCGCCGCTCGACCTGCTGGAGCGCGGCGGGCCCGGCAAGGTGCGCAGCGCCGCCAATGACGCGGTCGTCGCCTCGCTGACCAATGTCTTCACCGAGTTCAAGGTCGACGCCGCCGTCACCGGCTTCACGCGCGGGCCGACCGTCACCCGCTACGAGGTGGAGCTGGGCCCGGCCGTGAAGGTCGAGCGGATCACCGCCCTGACCAAGAACATCGCCTATGCCGTCGCCAGCCCGGATGTGCGGATCATCAGCCCGATCCCCGGTAAGTCGGCGGTCGGCATCGAGATCCCGAACACCGACCGGGAGATGGTCAACCTCGGGGACGTGCTGCGGCTCGCGGAGTCGGCGGAGGACGACGATCCGATGCTGGTCGCCTTCGGCAAGGACGTCGAGGGCGGCTATGTCATGCACTCGCTGGCGAAGATGCCGCACCTGCTGGTCGCCGGCGCCACCGGCTCCGGCAAGTCGTCCTGCATCAACTGCCTGATCACCTCGGTCATGATGCGGGCGTCCCCGGAGGACGTCCGGATGGTGCTGGTCGACCCCAAGCGCGTCGAGCTGACCGCCTACGAGGGCATTCCGCACCTGATCACGCCGATCATCACCAACCCGAAGCGGGCCGCCGAGGCGCTCCAGTGGGTCGTACGGGAGATGGATCTGCGCTACGACGACCTGGCGGCGTTCGGGTACCGGCACATCGACGACTTCAACGAGGCCGTGCGCACCGGCAAGCTGAAGAC
Organism: Streptomyces sp. NPDC059477; assembly: GCF_042749375.1. Taxonomy (NCBI): domain Bacteria; kingdom Bacillati; phylum Actinomycetota; class Actinomycetes; order Kitasatosporales; family Streptomycetaceae; genus Streptomyces; species Streptomyces sp. NPDC059477. Next base: position 13,088 of record NZ_JBHYUG010000011.1, read on the forward strand.
GCCCGAGGGCAGTGAGCGCGAGCTTTCGCCGTATCCGTATCTGCTGGTGATCGTGGATGAGCTGGCCGACCTGATGATGGTGGCGCCACGGGACGTCGAGGACTCGATCGTGCGCATCACGCAGCTCGCGCGCGCGGCCGGTATCCATCTGGTGCTGGCCACGCAGCGGCCGTCGGTGGATGTCGTCACCGGTCTGATCAAGGCGAACGTGCCCTCGCGGCTCGCCTTCGCCACCTCCTCGCTGGCCGACTCGCGGGTCATCCTCGACCAGCCCGGCGCCGAGAAGCTGATCGGCAAGGGCGACGGGCTGTTCCTGCCGATGGGGGCCAACAAGCCGACCCGTATGCAGGGCGCCTTCATCACCGAGGACGAGGTGGCGGTCGTCGTCCAGCACTGCAAGGACCAGATGGCGCCGGTCTTCCGGGACGACGTCGTCGTGGGGACCAAGCAGAAGAAGGAGATCGACGAGGACATCGGCGACGACCTCGATCTGCTGTGCCAGGCGGCCGAGCTGGTCGTGTCCACGCAGTTCGGATCGACGTCCATGCTCCAGCGCAAGCTGCGGGTGGGCTTCGCCAAGGCCGGCCGGCTGATGGATCTGATGGAGTCGCGGAACATCGTCGGGCCGAGCGAGGGGTCCAAGGCGCGGGACGTCCTGGTGAAGCCGGATGAGCTGGACGGGGTGCTCGCGGTGATTCGTGGGGAGACGGCGGGGTAGCCGTGGGGGGTCCGGCCCGGGAAGGTGATATGGGTGGATGCGTGATCGTGATCCATTCGCATCGTGGGTGACTCCTATTAGGGGATCATCGTGATGCGGTCGTAGGGGATCATTGAGCAACCGTTTCCCTTCGGCGTACGTCAAGTTGAGGAAAGCGGGAAACAGCTGTCCCGCCATCGGTACGACCATCGGTACGACAGGCCATACCGATGGCGTACAAAGTGCTAGTGCCCGGTTGCCCCACCCTTTCGCACCCCCGCAAACTGAACTTCCAGCACAGGTGGCTACACCTCGAAAGGCGCCCCCGTGTCCATCGGCAACTTCCCAGAAGACGAGCGTCCGTTCGAAGACGTATCCGATGCAACCGATGAGCCCCGCCTCTCGATCGGCCGCGCGCTCCACCAGGCGCGGATCACGGCCGGACTGACCGTCGACGACGTCAGTACCGCCACCCGGGTCCGGATCGCCATCGTGCACGCGATCGAGGCCGACGACTTCTCGCCCTGCGGCGGTGACGTCTACGCGCGCGGGCACCTCAGGACCCTGGCGAGGGCCGTGCATCTCGATCCCGGCCCGCTGCTCGCGCAGTACGACGCCGAGCACGGCGGGCGGCCCGCCCCCACGCCGGCGGCCCCGCTGTTTGAGGCGGAGCGGATCCGCCCGGAGCGCCGGGGGCCGAACTGGACGGCGGCCATGGTCGCCGCGATCGTCGCCGTGATCGGCTTCGCCGGGTTCACGATGTTCAAGGGCGAGGCCGACGGCGGTTCCGAGGACCAGGTCGCCGGGGGCACGACGCCGTCGGCCGGCACGTCCTCCTCGCCGTCCGCGAAGACCAGCAAGCCCGCGGACCCCAAGGCCGACCCGACCGAGAGCGCGATCGCGGCGGCGCCGCAGGACAAGGTGACCGTCCAGGTCAGCGCCACCGACGGACGCAGCTGGATCTCCGCCAAGGACCACAACGGCCGGCTGCTGTTCGACGGGCTGCTCAAGCAGGGCGAATCCAAGACCTTCCAGGACAGCTCCAAGATCAACCTGGTGCTCGGCGACGCGGGCGCCATCCAGATGCATGTGAACGGGAAGAAGATCGACGAGGACTGGCAGCCGGGGGCTGTGGAGCGGTTGACGTACACGAAGGGGGATCCGCAGGTGGGGTGAGGATGAGGGGTGGGTGCGGTTCGCCGGATGGCCCGCGGTGGTTGTGCGGTCGCTGTGAGGTGGCTTTGCCGGAGCCGTGAGCAGGGTCTGAAGGGCGGCTTCGAGCAGGTGTGCGGGGCCGGTGCGGGCAAGATCGCCGTGGCCCCGTCGGCGTGGGGTGTCAGTGGGACGAAGTAGTCTGAGCCCATGTCTGAACGCCGTACCGTCGCACTCGTCACGCTTGGCTGCGCCCGAAACGAGGTGGACTCCGAGGAGCTCGCGGGTCGTCTGGAGGCGGACGGCTGGGAGCTGGTCGGGGACGCCGAGGACGCCGACGTCGCCGTCGTGAACACCTGCGGATTCGTCGACGCCGCCAAGAAGGACTCCGTCGACGCCCTGCTGGAGGCCAACGACCTCAAGGGACACGGCCGGACCCAGGCCGTGGTGGCCGTGGGCTGCATGGCCGAGCGGTACGGCAAGGAACTGGCCGAGGCCCTCCCCGAGGCCGACGGTGTGCTCGGGTTCGACGACTACGCGGACATCTCCGACCGGTTGCAGACCATCCTCTCCGGCGGGGTGCACGCCTCGCACACCCCGCGCGACCGGCGCAAGCTGCTGCCGATCAGCCCCGCCGAGCGGCAGGAGTCCGCCGCGTCCGTCGCCCTGCCGGGACACGCTCCGGTCGACCTCCCGGACGGCCTCGCGCCTGCCTCCGGCCCGCGCGCGCCGCTGCGCCGCAGACTCGACGGCTCCCCGGTCGCCTCGGTCAAGCTCGCCTCCGGCTGCGACCGGCGCTGCACCTTCTGCGCCATCCCGTCCTTCCGGGGCTCCTTCATCTCCCGCAGGCCGAGCGATGTGCTGAACGAGACGCGGTGGCTGGCCGAGCAGGGCGTCAAGGAGATCATGCTGGTCTCCGAGAACAACACGTCGTACGGCAAGGACCTCGGTGACATCCGGCTGCTGGAGTCGCTGCTGCCGGAGCTGGCCGAGGTCGACGGCATCGAGCGGGTGCGGGTCAGCTACCTCCAGCCGGCCGAGATGCGGCCCGGTCTGATCGACGTCCTGACGTCCACGCCCAAGATCGCCCCGTACTTCGATCTGTCCTTCCAGCACTCCGCGCCCGATGTACTGCGCGCGATGCGGCGCTTCGGGGACACCGACCGGTTCCTGGAGCTGCTCGACACCATCCGGGGCAAGGCGCCCCAGGCCGGGGTGCGCTCCAACTTCATCGTGGGCTTCCCCGGCGAGAGCGAGGCCGACCTCGCCGAGCTGGAGCGGTTCCTCGACCACGCGCGGCTCGACGCCATCGGGGTGTTCGGCTACTCCGACGAGGACGGCACGGAGGCGGCGACGTACGAGAACAAGCTCGACTCCGATGTGGTCGCCGAGCGGCTGGCCCATGTCTCCCGGCGGGCCGAGGAACTTGTCTCGCAGCGGGCCGAGGAGCGCCTCGGGGAAACGCTGCGGGTGCTCGTCGAGTCGGTCGACACCGCGGACGGGGTGTACGGCCGCGGGGAGCACCAGGCGCCCGAGACGGATGGCCAGGTGCTGCTCACGAGCGGCGCGGGGCTGAGTGTCGGCCGTATGGTCGAGGCGAAGGTGGTCGGTACGGAAGGTGTCGACCTGGTGGCCGAGCCGCTGATGGCCGAGCCGTTGCGGGGCTCGTACGCGGGCCGTGAGGAGGCGGGCAGATGACGGGAGTCCCGGCATCGGCCGCGGGGGGCTCCGCCGGGGTGGACGGTGTGGGTGGCTCCGCCGGAGCCGGAGCCGGCCGTGCGGGAGGCTCCGGCGAGGGGGATCGTGCCGCGGGGGGCGGGGATTCCGGAGTGTCTGGGGTGTCCGGTGTCGGTGCTGCTGCCGGGGGCTCCGGGGCGGGCTTCGCGGGTGTGGCGCGTGGTGGCGAGGGCGACGGTTCCCCGAAAGGGGGCGGCGAGGCCGATGGTGGGGAGGCGGGGGGCCGTGCCGTGCGGGGCGGGAAGCTGGCCGCGGCGGCCGTCAATCAGGCGAGTGTGTGGAACATCGCCAACCTGCTGACCATGCTGCGGCTGGTGCTGGTGCCGGCGTTCGTCGCGCTCATGCTGGCCGACGGCGGGTACGACCCGGCCTGGCGGTCACTGGCCTGGGCCGCCTTTGCCATCGCCATGATCACCGATCTGTTCGACGGCCATCTGGCCCGTACCTACGATCTCGTCACCGACTTCGGGAAGATCGCCGACCCCATCGCCGACAAGGCCATCATGGGGGCGGCGCTGATCTGTCTCTCGGCCCTGGGCGACCTGCCGTGGTGGGTCACGGCCGTCATCCTCGGCCGGGAACTCGGCGTCACGCTGCTGCGTTTTCTGGTCATTCGGTACGGCGTCATCCCGGCGAGCCGGGGCGGCAAGGTCAAGACCCTCACCCAGGGTGTGGCCGTGGGGATGTATGTCCTGGCGCTGACGGGCTGGCTGGCCACCCTGCGGTGGTGGGTGATGGCCGCCGCTGTCGTCCTGACCGTGCTGACCGGTCTGGACTATGTACGACAAGCCATCGTGCTGCGTCGGCAGGGGATCGCCGAGCGCAGGGCGGCGGCACAGGAGACGGACAGGTGAGTTCCACGGCCGCCGACGTGGTGCGACTACTGAGGGTGAGAGGCGAGACCATCGCCGTCGCCGAGTCGCTGACCGGCGGACTGGTCGCGGCGGCGCTCACGGCGGTACCCGGCGCGTCCCAGGTGTTCCGGGGGTCGGTGACGGCGTACGCGACCGACCTCAAGCACCGGGTGCTGGGGGTGGACGCCGGGCTCCTGGCGGCGCGCGGCGCGGTGGACGCGCAGGTCGCGGGGCAGATGGCGGCCGGTGTGCGGGGGGTGCTGGGCGCCGACTGGGGTGTGGCGACGACCGGGGTCGCGGGTCCCGAGCCGCAGGACGGTCAGCCGGTGGGGACGGTTTTTGTGGCTGTTGCCGGACCTGGGAGAGGGGATTCCAGGGCGGGAAACGGCGCTTCTGAGCCGGATGATGGCGCTTCGCGAGCGGAGACAGCCGTTTCCGGGGCGAGCGCGGTTGATTCGGCGGCGGACACTGCCATATCGCGGGCCGGGACAGCTGCCTCGGGAGCGAATGCAATTGTTTCGGGGGCCGACCGGGTCGGTTCGGCGTCGGATGGTGTCGTTTCCGGGACGGACGCGGTCGTTTCGGCATCGGGTGGAGCGGTTTCCGATTCTGCCGGTGGCGGAAAAGTGCTGGCCCTGCGGTTGAACGGCGACCGCGAGGAAATCCGTATGGAGAGTGTACGGAGCGTACTCGCGCTGCTTCTTGAGCAGCTAGCGGGCGAACAGACCGGGAATGAGCGGGCACAGGATACGGAACAGAACGGGGGGTTTTGATGTTTGCAGCCCTGAGTGAACACGACATCGCTCCCCGCACGGCCGCGGCGCAAGGCGGTACGGTGGGGCGTGAAGGATGCGGTTACGCGGTCCGAGGAGGGAGCCACCGATGATTCTGCTCCGTCGCCTGCTGGGTGACGTGCTGCGTCGGCAGCGCCAGCGCCAGGGCCGTACTCTGCGCGAAGTCTCCTCCTCCGCCCGAGTCTCGCTCGGCTATCTCTCCGAGGTGGAGCGGGGGCAGAAGGAGGCTTCCTCCGAGCTGCTCGCCGCGATCTGCGACGCGTTGGACGTACGGATGTCCGAGCTCATGCGCGAGGTGAGCGACGAGCTCGCCCTCGCCGAGCTGGCCCAGTCCGCTGCGGTCACTCCCAGCGAACCAGTACCCAGGCCGGTCCGACCGATGCTGGGTTCCGTCTCGGTGGCCGGTGTGCCGCCGGAACGGGTCACGATCAAGGCGCCCGCCGCCGAGGCGGTGGATGTGGTCGCCGCGTGAGATGCCTGTGCGTCTGCCCTTGAGGCGGCGCGCGAGTGTGTCGAGGCCCCGGTCCGGGCTTCTCCAGGGAGTGAGTTCCCTGGGAGCCGGGTCGGGGTTTTTGCGTTCCCGGTGGTGATGGACGGGTCGCTTTTGGTGGAGGTTTTGCTCCGTTTGCCGGTCTTGGGTGTTGCGGTCATCGTGGAGGAACAGTTCTCGGGGCCGTCAACGGAGGTGTGATGTACGTCGTCAAGAGCCCGCTGCCCGACGCGGACCTGAAAGTCGTGGCCGAGGCACTTCAGTCCGCCCTCGTGGACCTCGTGGATCTCTCGCTGGTCGCGAAACAGGTCCACTGGAATGTCGTCGGTCCCCGCTTCCGATCCGTACACCTTCAACTGGACGATGTCGTGGCGTCCGCGCGAACGCACTCCGACACCGTCGCCGAACGGGCGTCGGCGCTCGGGGTGTCCCCGGACGGGCGTGCGAAGACCGTCGCCGCCGGCAGCGGGATCGGGGCGGTGCCGAACGACTGGGTCAAGGACGACGACGCCGTGCGGGAGCTGACGGATGCGCTGGGCGCGGCGATCACCCGGATGCGGGAACGGGTGACGGCGACCGAGAAGCCGGATCCGGTGTCGCAGGACATCTTCATCGGGATCACGGCGGATCTTGAGAAGCATCACTGGATGTTCCAGGCCGCGAGCAATTGACGAGGGTGGGGGGTGGGGGTGGGTGCGACCGGGGTCGGTCCGCGTTTGATGGCCGGGTCCGGGTTCGGGTCCGGGTTCGGGGCTTGGCGGGCTTAGGGGCTGGCAGGGCGCAGGCGGTGGGGTGGGGGCGGGTGTGGTGTGGGTTTGCGCGCCTGTCTGCCGCCGGTGCGCCCTGTCGGCCCGTGCGGGCCGCGTTCTAGCGTCGGGCCGGAGGAGGTGACCATGGCGGGGCGGATAGTGCGCTGGGGGGCTGGACTGGGGTTCGGGGCGGTGTGGTGGTGGGCCGTTGTCCGGCTCGCCGTGGCGCCCGACGCCGGGGCGGTGGAGGGCGCGGTTGCGGCCGGGGGGTGGGGGCTGAGTCTGCTGCCGGTGCATTGCGTGCCCAAGTCGCGGGCGGCCGGGGCGGTGGGGACTGGGCGGTGGCGGGCGGCTTGGCGGGGGGTTGGGGTGGGGAGTGGGGTTCGTGCGGGTGCGGGTGCGGGTGTGAGTTTGGGGGGTGGGGCGGGGGATCTGGCTGTGGGGGTGCCGGGAGTTCCGGGGGTGCCGGAGGTGCCGGAGGTGTCCGGGGTGTCCGGGATATCGGCGGGCTCCGGGGGGTTGCTTGAATCCCGTGCTTCTTGTGATTCCCGTTCATCCGGTGGGGCCGGGTGGCGTCGGCGGGCGGCGCGGAGGTGGCGGCGGAGGCCGCCGGGGCGGGAGTGAGAGGGCGTTCGTCGGGGTGATGGTTCGTCGGGGTCGGGGTCGGGGTCGGGGTGGGGTGGCCTGGCCGGGGGCGCGGGCAAGCTCGTACGGCTACCGGCTACCGGCTACCGGCTGCCATGGCGTTGTCACCCGCCGTTCGGGCGGAGGATCTGGCCGGTGGTGAAAGGCCGAGTCGTCGGAGGCTAGGTGGAGGACGGCCTGGAGCCGGGCTGCTGTGCATGATCCCCAGGTCCGTGCAGCGCACGGTGGCTCGGGCTCACGCGAGCAGCGCCGCCGTGGTGCGGCCGATGTCGCTCGCCGCGCTGGTGGTGAAGGCGGCGCCTGCGGTGGGGGCGTACGCGGTGACGGCCATGACGGGGGCGGTACGAGTGGTTCTGATGGGTTGTCAATTAATGCGGTGGGGTGGGTGGTTGCTGGCCGTGCGGCGGGAGCCCGGTGCCGGGGCGGGGCCTTGCTGGCATGCCGGGCACCAGTACGTGGGGCGCTCGCGTGAGCCGTCGCCCTGGTCGGCCACCCGGATCGGCGTCCCGCAGCGCAGACAGGGGCGGGCCGCGCGGCCGTACACGAACAGGTCCTGGCCTCGGCGCCCGGTCGTGCTGCGGACCGGGCGGTCCCGGTTGGCTTCGAGGAGCCTCTTGGCCAGGGGTGGGAGTTGGGCGGCGCGCTCGGCGGGGAGGGCGCCGACGGGGAGCCAGGGGGTGGCGCCGAGCAGGAAGCACAGCTCGCTCTTGTAGACATTGCCGATGCCGGCGAGATTGCGCTGGTCCAGCAGGGCCTCGCCGAGGGGGCGGGTCGGGTCGGTGAGGAGGCGGGCGAGGGCGCGGTCCGGGTTCCAGTCCGGGCCCAGGAGGTCGGGGCCGAGGTGGCCGACCGTACGGTCCTCGTCGGTGGTGCGCAGGAGGTCGAGGACCGGGAGGCGGTAGCCGACGGCCGTGTGGTCGGCGTTGCCCAGGATCACGCGGATCTGGTGGGCGGGGCCGCCGCTCCAGCGCTGACCGTTTGCGAACACCTTCCACGCGCCGTCCATCTTCAGGTGGGAGTGGAGGGTCACTCCGCCCTCGACGCGGGTCAGCAGGTGCTTTCCGCGCGGGGTGACGTCCAGCACCTTGCGGCCGGTGAGGTCGGCCGTGGCGTACTTCGGTACGCGCAGGTCGGAGCGGGTCAGGACCCGGCCGGCCAGCGCGGTGTGCAGCCGCCGCGCCGCCTGCCAGACCGTGTCACCCTCGGGCATGGGTCCAGGGTGGCATGGGCGGCGGGGTGGTGGTCCGGGCTGGGGGGTGTGGTCCGTCGGGGGCGGTGGGCTGGTGCGGGGCAGTGGGTTGGGTCGGGGGCGTGGGCTGGTGCCGGGCAGCGGGTTGGGCCTGGGCAGCGGGTTGGGCCTGGGCGGTGGGTTGCGTCGGCGTGGTGGACTGCGTGGGGATGGTGTGCCTGGTGGTCGGGGTCATGCGCGCAGGCGGAGGCCGCGGGGGGTGGCGATGAAGCCCGCTGCCTCCAGGAGGGTGCCGAAGGGGGAGGTCAGGGCCGCTGTGCCGTTCACGCGTTCGACCGTGACCGTGCCGAGTGAACCCGCGCGGGCGGACGTGGCCAGGGCCTCGGCCGCTTCCCGTAGCCGGGGGTCGTCGGTGACCTCGGCCTGGGGGTCCGCGGGCCAGGCCAGCAGGGTCTTGCCGCCGCGTTCCATGTAGAGCGCCAGTTCGCCGTCCACGAGGACCACCAGGGAACCCGCTTTGCGGCCCGGCTTGTGCCCCGCGCCCGTCGGGGGCTCGGGCCAGGGCAGGGCGGCACCGTAGGCGTTGGCGGGGTCGGCGGCGGCCATGACGAGGGCCCGGGGAGCGGGTGGTCTTCGAGAGCTGGAGGTGTGGGGCGGACGGGGGGTGGTCAGCCAGGGGGAGGGGTCCTGTCGGGGGTGGTCGCGCGGGGAGGTGTGGTCGCCGGGGGAGGGGCGGAGATCCGGGGAATCCGGGAAGTCCCGGAAATCTGGGAACGCGGTCGCCCGGTCGGTGTCGGCGGGGGAGTCCGCGCCGGAGACCGGGGCCGGGTCCAAGGGGGAGCCGGAGGTTTGTTGGGAGTCCGTGTCGAACGCCGTTGCCCAGTCGTGGTCGGTGTGCGGGGTCGTCCCGGCGGCCGGGCCGCCGGCGTGGGGGCTGCCGTCGGGGAAGCCGCCGGTGTCGTAGGGCAGGCCGGTGCCCGGCGCGGTGAGCGTCCCGCCGCGTTCGCGGGCGTTGGCCACCGCGCGGAGGCGGTCCACGGCGCCGTCCATGGCGAACTGCGCGGCGCCCAGACCCTCGACCACATAGCCGCGCCGGGCCTGGCCGCTGTCCTCGAAGGCGGACAGGATGCGGTACGTCGCCGAGAAGCCGCCCTCCACGCCCTCGGCGGCGACGGCGCCCCGGGTCACCACGCCGTGCCGGTCGAGGAGCGTACGGGCGAGGGCGTGGGCGCGGACCGTGCGGTCCGGCTCGCGGGGCGGGAGCAGGGACCAGCGGCCCGCGACGGTCGGGGGGCCGCTGCGGGAGGCGGGGCGGGCGGCGGCCGTCAGGGAGCCGTAACGACCGCGCGGGACGGCCCGCTTGGCCCGGTGGGCCGTGGAGCCCGCCGTGCGGCCCGAGCCCAGAAGGGCCCGCATGGGGGTCAGCGTGTCGTTGGTGAGCCGGCCGGACCAGGCCAGATCCCAGAGGGCATCGGCCAGGTGCGGGTCGGTGGCGTCGGGGTGGGTGGTGGCGCGGACCTGGTCGGCGATCTGGCGGAAGAACAGGCCGTAGCCGCCGGCCAGGGTGGTCAGCACGGACTCGTGCAGGGCCGTCAGCTCCAAGGGGTGGGGCTCGGGCAGCAGCAGGGGGGCCGCGTCCGCCAGATAGAGCGAGACCCAGCCGTCCTTGCCGGGCAGTGAACCGGCGCCCGCCCACACGATCTCCCCGGCCGCCGTCAGTTCGTCGAGCAGGGCGGCCGTGTAGTGCGTGACGCGGGACGGCAGGATGAGCTTCTCCAGCGCGGAGGCGGGCACGGAGGCGCCCTGGAGCTGCTCGACCGCGCGGACCAGGCCGTCGGCTCCGCGCAGGGCGTGGCCCGGGCCGATGTGCTGCCACTGCGGCAGGAACTGCGCGAGGGCAGCCGGAGGCACCGGCTCCAGCTCCTGCCGCAGCGCGGCCAGGGAACGGCGGCGCAGCCGGCGCAGTACGGCCGCGTCGCACCACTCCTGACCGATGCCCGCGGGATGGAACTCGCCCTGGACGACCCTCCCCGCCGCCGCGAGGCGCTGGAGACAGCCCTCCGTGACGGCCACGCCGAGGCCGAACCGGCCCGCCGCCGTGACCGACGTGAACGGGCCGTGGGTGCGGGCGTAGCGGGCGAGGAGGTCGCCCAGCGGGTCCTTCACGGGCTCGGTGAACGCCTCGGGGACACCCACCGGCAGTGCCGTGCCGAGCGCGTCGCGCAGGCGCCCGGCGTCCTCGATCGCCGCCCAGTGGTCGGCACCGCCCACCCGGACCTTGATGGCACGGCGGGCGCGGGCCAGCTCCGGCGCCCACGGCGGCTCGGCGCCGCGCTCGGCCAGCTCCGCGTCGGTGAGCGGACCGAGCATCCGCAGCAGATCGGCCACGCCCTCGGCGTCCTTGACGCGGCGGTCCTCGGTGCGCCATTGCAGCTCGCGCTCCAGCTCGGCCAGCACCTCCGCGTCGAGCAGTTCGCGCAGCTCCGCCTGGCCGAGGAGCTCCGCCAGCAGCCGCGAGTCCAGGGAGAGGGCCGCCGCGCGGCGCTCGGCGAGCGGTGAGTCCCCCTCGTACAGGAACTGGGCGACGTACCCGAAGAGGAGGGAGCGGGCGAAGGGGGACGGCTCGGGGGTGGTGACCTCGACCAGGCGGACCTTGCGGGACTCCAGGTCGCCCATCAGCTCGACCAGTCCGGGGACGTCGAAGACGTCCTGGAGGCATTCGCGGACCGCCTCCAGGACGATCGGGAAGGAGCCGTACTCGCCCGCGACCTCAAGGAGCTGGGAGGCGCGCTGGCGCTGCTGCCAGAGCGGGGTGCGCTTGCCGGGGCTGCGGCGGGGCAGCAGCAGCGCGCGGGCGGCGCATTCGCGGAAGCGGGCGGCGAACAGGGCGGAGCCGCCGACCTGGTCGGTGACGACCTGGTCGACCTCGCCCTTGTCGAAGACGACGTCCGCCGCGCCGATCGGGGCCTGCTCGGCGTCGTACTCCGTGCCCGCCTTCCCGGGCTCCCGGTCCAGCAGGTCAAGGCCCATCAGGTCGGCGTCGGGCAGCCGCAGCACGATGCCGTCGTCGGCGTGCATGACCTGGGCGTCCATGCCGTAGCGCTCGCCGAGGCGCGCCCCGAGGGCGAGCGCCCACGGGGCGTGGACCTGGGCGCCGAAGGGGGAGTGCACCACGATCCGCCAGTCGCCCAGCTCGTCGCGGAAGCGCTCCACCACGATCGTGCGGTCGTCGGGGACATGGCCGCAGGCCTCGCGCTGCTCGTCCAGATACGACAGCACATTGTCGGCCGCCCAGGCGTCGAGGCCGGCGGCGACCAGGCGCAGGCGCGCGTCGTCGCGGGCCAGGGAGCCGATCTCGCGCAGGAACGCGCCGACCGCGCGGCCCAGCTCCAGCGGGCGGCCCAGCTGGTCGCCCTTCCAGAAGGGCAGCCGGCCCGGCACGCCCGGCGCGGGGGAGACCAGGACGCGGTCGCGGGTGATGTCCTCGATGCGCCAGGAGCTGGTGCCGAGCGTGAAGACATCCCCCACGCGGGACTCGTAGACCATCTCCTCGTCCAGCTCGCCGACCCGGCCGCCGCCCTTCTTGGGGTCGGCCCCGGCGAGGAACACGCCGAACAGGCCGCGGTCGGGGATCGTGCCCCCGGAGGTCACGGCGAGGCGCTGGGCGCCCGGACGGCCGGTGACCGTGCCCATGACGCGGTCCCACACCACGCGCGGGCGCAGCTCCGCGAACGCGTCCGACGGATAGCGGCCCGCCAGCATGTCGAGGACCCCGGTGAACGCCGACTCCGGGAGCGCGGCGAAGGGGGCCGCGCGCCGGACCATGGCGAGCAGGTCGTCCACCTGCCAGGTGTCCATCGCCGTCATGGCGACGAGCTGCTGGGCGAGGACGTCCAGCGGGTTGGCGGGGACCCTGAGGGACTCGATCGCGCCCACCCGCATCCGCTCGGTGACCACGGCCGCCTGCACCAGGTCGCCCCGGTACTTCGGGAAGACCACGCCCGTGGAGACCGCGCCCACCTGGTGGCCCGCGCGCCCCACGCGCTGGAGGCCGGAGGCCACCGACGGCGGGGACTCGACCTGGACGACGAGATCCACCGCGCCCATGTCGATGCCCAGCTCCAGGCTGGAGGTGGCCACCACCGCGGGCAGGCGGCCCGCCTTGAGGTCCTCCTCCACCAGCGCGCGCTGCTCCTTGGAGACCGAGCCGTGATGGGCGCGCGCGATCACCGGCGGGGCGCCCTGGGCCGCGCCGGAGTTGCCCATCAGCTCGGCCGGGGAGTGGTGCTCGCCCGGGATCTCGCCGGTCGCCCGCTCGTAGGCGATCTCGTTGAGCCGGTTGCACAGGCGCTCGGCGAGCCGGCGGGAGTTGGCGAAGACGATCGTGGAGCGGTGGGACTGGACCAGGTCCGCGATCCGCTCCTCCACGTGCGGCCAGATGGACGGCCGCTCGGCGCCCTCGGAACCGTCGGCCACGGGGGAGCCGCCCAGCTCGCCGAGGTCCTCGACCGGGACGACGACGGAGAGGTCGAACTCCTTGCCGGACTTCGGCTGGACGATCTCCACCTTGCGCCGCGGTGAGAGGAACCGGGCCACCTCGTCCACCGGGCGGACGGTCGCCGACAGGCCGATGCGGCGGGCCGGCCTGGGCAGCAGCTCGTCCAGGCGCTCCAGGGTCAGCGCGAGATGCGCGCCGCGCTTGGTGCCCGCCACCGCGTGCACCTCGTCCAGGATCACCGTCTCCACGCCGGTCAGCGCTTCGCGCGTGGCCGACGTCAGCATCAGGAACAGGGACTCCGGGGTGGTGATCAGGATGTCCGGCGGGCGGGTGGCCAGCGCGCGGCGCTCGGCGGGCGGGGTGTCGCCGGAGCGGATGCCGACCTTCACCTCCGGCTCGGGCAGGCCCAGGCGCACGGACTCCTGGCGGATGCCGGTCAGCGGGCTGCGCAGATTGCGCTCGACGTCCACCGCGAGGGCCTTCAGCGGCGAGATGTACAGCACCCGGCAGCGCTTCTTCGGGTCGGCCGGGGGCGGGGTGGAGGCCAGCTGGTCGAGGGCGGCGAGGAAGGCGGCCAGGGTCTTGCCGGAGCCGGTCGGGGCGACCACCAGCACGTCCGAGCCGGCCCCGATGGCCTGCCACGCACCGGCCTGGGCGGCGGTGGGCGCGGAGAACGCGCCCGTGAACCAGCCGCGGGTGGCGGGTGAGAAGCCGTCGAGGGCTCGATGTGCGCTGACCATGCGTCCATCCTGCACCCCGGCACTGACAATCGGCCCGCAGCGGCTCTGACCTGCGGTGATGCTCGGTTGAGGGAGCCGCGCCGACTCTGACCCGCGGTGATGTTCCGTGGCAGAGGCTGGGGCGCCGGGCGGTCCGTCAGGGGTTCCGGCGCCGTGGCGGAGAATGGAGGCATGGCGGGCCGGGACGAGCGGGCGCGGCACTGGCAGTACGCGGAGCTGCCCGGTGTCGATCTGCTGCGTGCCCGGTACATCCGCAAGACGTTCGTCCGGCACACCCACGAACACTTCGTGATCGCCGCGATCGCCGACGGCGTGGAGGTCTTCCACCACGGAGGCGCCGATCAGTACGCCGGTGCCGGAGCCCTCGCGCTGGTCAATCCCGACACCTCGCACACCGGGCGGGCGGGTGTGCCCGAGGGCTGGCGCTACGGGGCCGTGTATCCGTCGCCGGAGGTCGTGGCGGAGATCGCCGCCGAGACCACGACCCTCCGCGGCACCCCGGGCTTTGCCCGTCCCGTGCTCGACGACCCGTACACCGTCGGGCTGGTGCACCAAGTGCTGCGCGCCGCCGACGAGGGGAACGCCCTGGCCGCCGACACGCTGCTGCGGGTCGCGGTGACCCGGCTGCTGAGGCTGAACGGCGGGACGCTGCCGCAGCGCGAGGTGCGTACGGCCGGAGCCCGGATCGCGGCACGCGCGCGGGCCGTGCTGGAGGAGCGGATGGCCGGGCCGCCGACCCTGGAGAGGCTCGCGGCCGACCTGGGGACCAGCCCGTTCGCCCTGCTGCGGGCCTTCCGCGACACCTACGGAATGCCGCCCCACGCCTGGCTGACCGACTCCCGGGTCCGGCGGGCCCGGCGGCTGCTGGACGCGGGCACGACGCCCGCCGAGGCCGCTCTGGCGGTCGGGTTCACCGACCAGCCGCACCTGAACCGGCATTTCGCCCGGATCGTCGGCGTCCCCCCGGGCGCCTACCAGCGTGAGCGCAAGAACGTACAAGACGCGCGGCGGCGGCTGCCCCTACCGTCCGACGCGTGGCAGAACGGACAGCTTTCGCGGACATACGGGCCGACGCCCCGGACAGACCTGACCGGGCGGTGGTCCGCGACGCCCTCGGAGTCGGGGTCGCCGTAGGACTGTCGGGATTCGCCTTCGGGGTGACGTCGGCGGGCAGCGGGCTCACGCTCGCGCAGACCTGTGTGCTCAGCCTGCTCGTGTTCACCGGCGCGTCCCAGTTCGCCCTCGTGGGCGCGCTCGCGGCGGGCGGCAACCCGTTCACGGCGGCGGCCGGAGCGTTCTTCCTGGGCGTACGGAACGCGTTCTACGGACTGCGGCTGTCGCAGTTGCTGGCCCTCCCGCGCGCGGTGCGGCCGTTCGCCGCCCAGTGGGTCATCGACGAGACGGCGGCCGTCGCCCTGGCCCAGCCCACGCGGCGCGCGGCCCGGCTCGGCTTCACCGTCACCGGACTGACCCTCTACCTGCTGTGGAACCTCACCACACTGCTCGGCGCGCTCGGCGCCGAGGCCATCGGTGACACCGACGCGTGGGGGCTGGACGCGGCCGGACCCGCCGTCTTCCTGGCACTGCTCGCACCGATGCTGCGCACCCCCACCGAGCGGGCCGCCGCCGGGCTCGCCGTCGTCCTGGGGCTGGGCCTGCTGCCGGTGCTGCCCGCGGGCGTGCCGGTCCTGGCGGCGGCACTCGCCGCGCCCCTGGTGCTGTGGGCGAAGGGGCGGCGCAAAGGGGGCGGCGCCCCCGACGCGCGGGACGGGGGAGGCGCGGGTGCCTCGCCCGCGGACGCCGATGCCTCGCCCGCGCGGGGTGCGGTGGACGCCGGGGTCGCGCCCGCGCGGGGCGACGCGGAACGGTGCGCCGCCGCACAGGAGGCCGCTCGGACCACGCCCCGGCGTGCCGCTCCCGCGGGTTCCGACAGGCCGGAGGAGGACCGTTGATCATCTGGATCGCCATCGGGGTCACCGCGCTCGGCTGCTACGCCGTCAAGCTCGTCGGACTGCTCGTCCCGGCGGGGGTGCTGGAGCGGCCCCTGGTGAGGCGGCTCGCGGCACTGCTGCCCGTGGCCCTGCTCGCCGCCCTCACCGCCCAGCAGACCTTCGCCGACGGGCAGGCGCTGGTCCTGGACGCGCGGGCCGCGGGGCTCGCCGCCGCGGCCGTGGCGCTGGTGCTGCGGGCGCCCTTCCTGGTCGTCGTCGCGGCGGCCGTGCTGGTGACGGCCGGGGTGCGTGCCATTGGCGGCTGACGCCCCACGCGGTCAGTCCACGAGATGGCCGTACGCCCTGAGCGTGCGCAGTGCCTCGATCGTCACCATGGGGCGGGCCTCCAGGGCGGGCGCGGGCGCCCACCGGCGGCGGACCGGCCAGCCGCCGTCCTTCTGCTGCCCGTCCGCCAGGAGGTCCAGGGAGCGGGACATCTCGTCGTCCGTGAACCACGCGCGCGCGAGCGAGTGCGATGTCCTGGCGTAGTCGTGCGGGTAGTGGTGCTCGCCGGGCGCGTGGCCCGGCGCCGTTGGGAGGGTCTCCGGGTGCTCCGGATCGAGGACCGCCAGGCGCTGCTCACGGACCAGCCGGCCCAGCCGGTCGGCGGCGGCCTCCGCGCGGGGGCGATCGGGCGCGGACTCCAGGAAGGCCACGGCGGCGTGGATCTCGCATGGACGCGACCGCTCCAGGGACTCGACCGCCTTCCAGCAGAAGTCCGTCGCGCGGAACAGCCACGCGTGCCACACGTCGTTGCGATGCAGTGCGCCGACCACCGGGCCGGTCGTCAGCAGTGCGCTCGGCGGATCGTCGGCGACCGGCACGAACGGGGCCGCCGGATAGCCGCGCTGAGCGGGATGGACGGCGGGCAGCGCGCCCTCCGGCGTGGAGATGTCCGTCAGATAGCGGCACAGGCGCTCCACGCGCTGCCCGCCGCAGCGCCCGATGGCGTCCAGCACGCGCAGCGCGTGCGCGGTGTGCAGGGGCTGGCTGACCGGGCCGCGCAGATCGGGCTCCAGGGCGTGGCCGTACCCGCCGTCGGCGTTGCGGTAGGCGTCCAGCGCGGTCTCGACGGGATCGGCGTCACCGCTCAGGAAGTGATACGCGAACAGGCGCTGCTCCAGTACGCGCGCGGTGAGCCAGACGAACTGCCCGGCGCGGGTGAGCGCGGTGTGCGCCGGGGGCGTGGAAATGAGGGGGGAAGCTCCGGTTGCGGCCATGCGTCAGACCGTAGGGCGCCAAGCGGCGCCGGTGAGCCGTCCCGGCCGGGGCCCACCCTCAGGGGCGGGATACTGGGGTCATGCGGTTGACGGTCTTCTGGGAGCGGATGGCGGAGCATTTCGGTACGGGGTACTCCGAAACCTTCGCGCGCGATCACGTCATGTCGGAGCTGGGCGGGCGGACCGTGCGCGAGGCGCTGGACGCCGGCTGGGAGACGAAGGACGTGTGGCGAGCGGTCTGTTTGGTCATGAACGTGCCACAGGACAAGCGCTGACCGGTCACGAAGATCGCAGGACCGTCCCCGATTGCCGGCGGCGTGGGCGAGACTTGCTCCGTGGCACCCACTGACGACACCGGGCACGCAGCCCCGCCCATATCCACGACCGGCCCGACGCCGCCCGCACGGCCCCCGGCCGGACGCGCCGCCGGGCCGAGCGCGCGCATGCCGCGCTGGCTGCCCCGTGCCATGGTGCTCGCGCTGACGCTCGTCGCCGTGTTCCAGCTCGGCAGCTGGGCCTTCCACGCGCTCACCGGGCTGCTGATCAACATCCTCATCGCGTTCTTCCTGGCCCTCGCCATCGAGCCCGCGGTGAGCTGGATGGCCTCGCGCGGGCTGCGGCGCGGACTGGCCACCGCGGCCGTCTTCCTGGGCGTGATGATCGTCGCCGCGGGCTTCGTCACGATGCTCGGCTCCCTGCTGGCCGGCCAGATCGTCAAGATGGTCGAGAGCTTTCCCGAGTACCTCGACTCCGTCATCAACTGGATCAACGCCCACTTCAACACCGAGCTGAAGCGGGTGGACGTCCAGGAGGGCCTGCTGAACTCCGACTGGCTGCGCGACTACGTGCAGAACAGCGCCACGGGAGTGCTGGACGTGTCCGCGCAGGTACTCGGCGGCCTGTTCCAGCTGCTGACGGTCACCCTGTTCTCGTTCTACTTCGCCGCCGACGGCCCCCGGCTGCGGCGCGCGATCTGCTCCGTCCTGCCGCCGTCCCGCCAGGCCGAGGTGCTGCGCGCCTGGGAGATCGCCGTCGACAAGACCGGCGGCTACATCTACTCGCGCGGCCTGATGGCGCTGATCTCCGGCGTCGCGCACTACATCCTGCTGGAGGCGCTGGGTGTGCCGTACGCGCCCGTGCTCGCCGTGTGGGTGGGCCTGGTGTCGCAGTTCATCCCCACCATCGGCACGTATCTCGCGGGCGCGCTGCCGATGCTGATCGCCTTCACCGAGGATCCCTGGTACGCGCTCTGGGTGCTGATCTTCGTCGTGATCTACCAGCAGTTCGAGAACTATGTGCTGCAACCGAAGCTGACCGCGAAGACGGTCGACATCCACCCCGCCGTGGCCTTCGGCTCGGTGATCGCGGGCACGGCGCTCCTCGGCGCCGTCGGCGCCCTGATAGCCATCCCCGCGGTGGCCACGCTCCAGGCGTTCCTGGGGGCGTATGTGAAGCGGTACGACGTCGCGGACGACGCGCGCGTGCAGGGCCACCGCAACCGCGCGCCACAGGCGAGCCTGTACGGGCGCGCGCGTGCGCTGTGGGAGCGACGGGCGACCGGGGCGCGGGACGGGCAGGACTCGCAGGACGTGCGGGACGGGTCGGGGGACCAGGGGACGCACGTGGGGCAGCAGGCCTCGGGGGAAGAAGGCTCGCGGGACGTGCGGGGCGGGGAGCTGGGGGATCGGAAGGGCTCGGGCGGCTGACGATCGGCGGCTCCGCGGGTCGGTGGGGTCGTAGCTTCACGGCTCTGCGGGGTCGGTGGCTCTGCGCGGCAGTGGGTCGGACAGGCGGGCGCGGGCGAAGGTTCTCCCGGGGCGGGAGCGTGTTCCAGGGGTGCGCCGGTGGGGCGGCCCGATGCGGGGGATGCCACGGGTCGGGACACGGCCGTACGCGGCCTTCGGAACGGCGCGGGAGGCGACGTACAGCTCGTCGACGTGGTCGGTGGTGAGGTAGCAGGCGGACCAGGAATCGGCCGGGACGACCGACTTGTGGCCGTAGAGCTGGAACGCGATCCCGTCGCCGCAGCAAAGCGCCGCGTACGGGTTGGGGCGGGTCTGCACCGGATCGACTATTGCCCTGAGTGGCCGGCGCCCGGTGTGCGGTGCCGCGAGCTTCCGTGATGTGGGTCTGTGCGTGGTGCGCTTGACACGTAAATCGAACATCCATTCTTATGGAGGCTCCGGGCGGCGCCCTTGGTGGGCGTTTCAGCCTGGTTCAGGTGGAAAAGGGCCCGAGTTATCCACAGGCCGGACCTGCGTCGGGACGCATTGTCAGTGGCAGGCGATAGCGTTTTTGACGTGAAGCGATCGACTCAAGCAAATCGGGTGGAACCCATGGCAGGAACCGACCGCGAGAAGGCTCTCGAAGCCGCTCTCGCACAGATTGAACGACAGTTCGGCAAGGGCGCGGTCATGCGCATGGGTGACCGGTCGAAGGAGCCCATCGAGGTCATCCCGACCGGGTCGACCGCGCTCGACGTGGCCCTCGGCGTCGGCGGACTGCCGCGCGGCCGGGTGATCGAGGTCTACGGACCGGAGTCCTCCGGCAAGACGACCCTGACCCTGCACGCGGTGGCCAACGCGCAGAAGGCCGGCGGCCAGGTCGCGTTCGTGGACGCGGAACACGCCCTCGACCCCGAGTACGCGCAGAAGCTCGGCGTCGACATCGACAACCTGATCCTGTCCCAGCCGGACAACGGCGAGCAGGCCCTGGAGATCGTGGACATGCTGGTCCGCTCCGGCGCCCTCGACCTCATCGTCATCGACTCCGTCGCCGCGCTCGTGCCGCGCGCGGAGATCGAGGGCGAGATGGGCGACAGCCACGTGGGCCTCCAGGCCCGGCTGATGAGCCAGGCCCTGCGGAAGATCACCAGCGCGCTCAACCAGTCCAAGACCACCGCGATCTTCATCAACCAGCTCCGCGAGAAGATCGGCGTGATGTTCGGCTCCCCGGAGACCACGACCGGTGGCCGCGCGCTGAAGTTCTACGCCTCGGTGCGGCTCGACATCCGCCGTATCGAGACGCTGAAGGACGGCACCGACGCGGTCGGCAACCGCACCCGGGTCAAGGTCGTCAAGAACAAGGTCGCGCCCCCCTTCAAGCAGGCCGAGTTCGACATCCTCTACGGCCATGGCATCAGCCGCGAGGGCGGTCTGATCGACATGGGCGTGGAGAACGGCTTCGTGCGCAAGGCCGGCGCCTGGTACACGTACGAGGGCGACCAGCTCGGCCAGGGCAAGGAGAACGCGCGCAACTTCCTGAAGGACAACCCCGATCTGGCCAACGAGATCGAGAAGAAGATCAAGGAGAAGCTGGGCGTCGGCGTGCGGCCCGTGGAGCCCACCGCCGAGCCGGGCGCGGACGCCGCGGTCACCGCCGCTCCGGTGGAGGATGCCAAGACGGTTCCGGCACCGGCGGTCAAGGCCGCCAAGACCAAGGCCCCGGCTGCCAAGAGCTGATCCGTGACACGGCGAACCGACTGGGCCGAGTACGCCCTGCCTGCCGACGGCCGGTTGGACGGGGGCGATCGGCCGGACCACGGTGACGGTGACCGGGCCGACGGTGGCGAGTGGGTCGAAGACGGCGTCCGTGCCGGAGACGACCGCTACGCCGGTGGTGGTGATGCGGGCGGTGGTCGCCTCGGGGGCGACCGGAGAGCGCGCGGTGAGGGCGGGTCACGCGGTGGGCGTGGGCGTCGTCGGCGTGGCTCCGCGGAGCCGTCCGACAGGGACGAAGGCGCCCCTTCCTCGTCGAGGGCCGAGGCGGGGGAGTCTTCAGGGGACCCGGCTGAGCGGGCACGGGCGATCTGCCTGCGTCTGCTCACCGGGACCCCGCGCACCCGCAAGCAGCTCGCCGACGCCCTGCGCAAGCGGGAGATCCCGGACGAGGTCGCGCAGGAGGTGCTGTCGCGGTTCGAGGAGGTCGGGCTGATCGACGACAGCGCGTTCGCGGACGCCTGGGTGGAGTCCCGGCACCACGGCCGAGGACTGGCCCGCCGCGCGCTCGCCCGGGAGCTGCGGACCAAGGGCGTCGACTCCGCGCTGATCGACGAGGCGGTCGGCCGGCTCGACGCCGAGCAGGAGGAGGCGACCGCGCGTGAGCTGGTCGCCCGCAAGCTGCGGGCCACCCGGGGGCTCGACCGGGACAAGCGGCTGCGCCGCCTCGCGGGGATGCTCGCGCGCAAGGGGTACTCCGAGGGGCTCGCCCTGCGGGTGGTACGGCAGGCGCTGGAAGAGGAGGGCGAGGAGACGGAGTTCCTGGGGGACGGGGAGTACTGAACCGGGGGAGAGCGCGTCGGTACCCGGGGAAAGAGGGGGCGGCGGGGTCTGGAGCACGGTGGTCGCGCGGGGGCGTCGATCGCGTTCGGGACCGGGCCGATGACGGGCTCTGCTTCCCGGCCCCGGGCCAGGGTGCCCCGGACTGCTTGGTCCAGGTGGTCGGGGCGGTTGGTGGTGAGGAGGGGGGTGTGGCGATCTGGCGATCTGGTTCCGCACGTACTACGAGGAGGAAGACCTGTGGCTGTACTTCGAGGCGGATGACGAGGGCTGGGCAGTGCGTCAGGTAGAGGTCCGGGGGAAGGACTCCCGGCCGGTGACGGCGGCCTCCCTGGCCGAGGTGCTGCACCTGCGTGATCATGCCGGTCCGGCGGCGACGGGCCGCTATGAACAGCGGTACGGCGTGCTCGCCGATGCCGTCCTGGAGGGCTGGCGGGACCAGCCTCGGGCGGCGGAGATCTCCGCGGAGGAGTTCGAGCGGCTGTGGGTCGAGGCCAGACGGGCCCTTGAGGCCCTTGAGCCTTCGGACTGACCTGGCTGGCTCGGGGGCGTGGCCCGGCCGCCGGGTTGCTTTCCGACTGGCCTGTACCGGTGTGCTCGTACCGGCAAACCTGTGCCAGCAAGCCTGTGCCGGTCGGGCCGTGCCGACCAGGTCGCGGAGAGCCGTGGGACGCCAGGCCGGAAAGGCTGGCGTCCCTGAGAAGCGGCTTGTGGGGTCAGCTGTCGGGTCGCGGTCGTCAGACAGCCGGATGCCAGACGCCAGGCAGGCGGATGCCGGACAGCCAGGCGCCGGAAAAAGGATCCCCGGCAGACAGTCGTCAGACAGCCGGATCCCGGAAGGGCAGGCATCGGAAGTCGGATTCCGGACAGACACACGTCCGGCAGTCGCCTGCGCGGCGGTCAGGCGCTCAGGCGGTCGCTATGACCGGGAGGCCCGCCGCTTTCCAGGCCTGGAAGCCGCCGACCAGGTCGGTGGCCCGGTACAGGCCCAGGCGGTGGAGGGACTCGGCGGCGAGGCTGGACGCGTAGCCCTCGTTGCAGAACACCACGACCCGCAGGTCATGGCCGGTGGCCTCGGGGAGACGGTGGCTGCCGTGGGGGTCGAGGCGCCACTCCAGTTCGTTGCGCTCGACGATCACCGCGCCGGGGACCAGGCCGTCCCGCTCGCGCAGGGCGGCGTAGCGGATGTCGACGAGGAGGACCTCGCCGGTCCGCGCCGCGTCGAACGCCGCATCGGGGCCGACGCGCTCGTAGCCGGTGCGGACCCGCTCCAGGAGTTCGTCGATGCCGACGGGGTGCTCGGCGTCGCCGCCGGTGCCCGTGCCGTCCGTGGTGGTCATCGTCGTCCCTCCGGTTCGTCGGTGTGCGGGGGCCGTTTCGGCGTATCGGTCACGGGCAGTGCGCTCACTGCCAGTCCTCGGGGCGTTCCACCTGCTCCAGGCGCAGTACCTGGCCGGTGCGGCTGTAGCGGCGGATGCGGGGGAGCGGGGGGTAGTAGGCGTGGACGGAGATGGCGTGCTGTTCGGCGGACTCGTTGAGCACCTCGTGGACATGGTGGTGACCGAAGGTGCGGCCCTTGCCGGCGGGCAGCCGGCGTTCACGGTCGATGCCGTCGGCCAGCTCCAGGGTGCGCCAGCCGTCGGTGGGGAGGCGGGCGGTGAGGGAGTGCTCCTTCAGCTCGCCCTGGGCGGTGAGGAAGGCGCCCACCGAGTCGGCGTGGTCGTGCCAGCCGGTGCCGGTGCCGGGGGGCCAGCCGATCAGCCATGCCTCGCTGCCACCGGGACCCTCCAGACGGACCCAGGTCCGGCCCTCCGGGTCGAGCGGCAGGGAGGCGATCAGGTCGGTGTCGGCGGCGGTACGGCGTACGAAGTCCAGGAGATCGGCCTGGGTCGGTCCGGCCGGGGGCGGGGCGGCGGGGGTGGAGACAGCGGGGGTGGGGGAGGCAGACAAGGGTGCACCGTCCTGATGAGTTCGCGGGAGCGCGCTGCGGCCTTCGGGCGGCGCGCGCGAGGAGTAAAGAAGCGAGTTCAGCAGGACGTGCGACACACGCAGCCCGCATAGCGGACGAGGTCCATATGGACCCTCCGCCACAGGTGCACACAGGTGTCGATCACGATTCGGAGTACACCACGCCGGTTTCTCGCAGGTCAACTGGCAGTCACTATGCGGACCGTGTGGTGGGACGGGGGGTGTCGGGGGGCTCTGGAGTGCTGGGGGAGGCTGCCCGGAGGCGGCGGTCCGGGGGCGGCCGGGCAGCCGGGCAGCCGACGGGAAGGGGCCGGAGCGGCGCGGGCGCCTCACCGCACCCCGGCCTCAGCCCCTTCCACGTCCGTGTCGGTGTCCGCCCCTGCCTTGGCGTCGTCCCGTGCCTTGGAGGCAGACCCTGCTTCGGAGCCGTCCCGTGCCTCGGAGCCGGAGCCGGAGCCGGAGCCGGCCCCCGACCCACGCCTCGGCGTGGCGCCGGACCCGGTCGCATCCCCCTCCGTGCCTCCGGAGCCCCGTACCGTGGCCTCCGCCGCCGCGTACAGGTCGGCCGGGCGGACTCCGCTCAGCGCGGTGACCAGGTGGCCGTCGGGGCGGATCAGCAGGACCGTGTGGGCGCCCGCTCCCGGGTAGCTCTCCGCGACCAGCAGCTCGGCGGGGTGGGGGAGGGCGGTCACGGCCGCCGCCAGACGGGGCATGATGCCCGCGGTGACCCAGTGGCGGCGCTCCCACACGCCCGTGCCCGGCGCGATCAGGACGACCAGCAGGGTGCCGTGCCCGAGGCGGTCGCGCAGCTGGACGAAGGAGCCGTCCTCGGCGGTCACGCGGACGTCCACGACCGGCGCTCCCGGGGGCGTGTCCACCGGGACCTCCGCCTGGAGGTGGCGGGGCGTGAGGGGCGAGTCGGTGTACCAGCCCGGCGCGCCGAGGGGGCCGCGCCCGAGGTGGGCGTCGGTGAGCAGCTGGTCGTGGCCGCGGGCCGCGCCGGGGACGTAGGCGCGCAGGCCACCGCCACCGCGCAGCAGCGGCAGGGCCTGGTCGGCGGCGCGCAGCCGGGCCGCGATCACCGCGCGCCGCTCGGCCTGGTAGCTGTCGAGCAGCGCTTCGTGCGGCCCGTGGTGCCAGGCCAGGGCCAGCTTCCAGGCGAGATTGTCGGCGTCGCGCAGGCTCTCGTCGAGCCCCTGGGTGCCGAAGGCGCCGAGCAGATGGGCCGCGTCGCCCGCCAGGAAGACCCGGCCGACCCGCCAGCGACGGGCCAGCCGGTGATGGACCGTGTGCACGCCGGTGTCCAGCAGGTCGTACGGCGGGGTCGACTCGCCGTCCGCCCAGCCGGCCAGGGTCTCCCGGATCAGGGACACCAGCAGCTCGGGGGTGACCAGGTCCTTGCCGGGCGGCAGCAGCCAGTCCAGGCGCCAGACGCCGTCCGGCAGCGGGCGTCCGGTCACCTCCCCGCCCGAGGGCCAGGACGTCCGCCACGGCGGCAGCCGATGGATCAATGCCTGGTCCGGCCACGGAAGTTCCGTGCGCAGCGCGGCCACGGCGTGACGTTGCACCGCCGTACGGCCCGGGAAGCGGATGTCCTGGAGTTTGCGCACGGTGGAACGAGGGCCGTCGCAGCCGACCAGGTAGCTGCCGCGCCACCAGGTCGCGCTGGGGCCGCGGGTGTGCGCGGTCACGCCCGTCGGCTCCTGCTCGATGGTGTCCAGGCGGCTCTCGGTGGCGAGCCGCACCAGCGGCTCGCGCGCGAGGGCGGCGCGCAGGGCGCCGGTCAGCAGATGCTGGGCGATGTGCAGCGGCGCCGGGCCCGCGCTCTCGGGGGCCTCGGCGTCGTCACGGCCGTCGCGGGCATCGCGGCCGTCCCGGGCAGCACGGGCGCCGCGCGCACCACGTCCGGCGCCCTCGCCGTCGTAGAACCCGCCACCGGGACCGCCACCACGACCCCCACCGGAACCACTACTGAATCCGCCACCGAATCCGTCGCCCGACCCGTCGCCGACGCCGTCCCCGGACCCACCGCCATGGAACCCACCGCCATGGAACCCGTCGCCGTGGAATTCGTCGCCATGGAACCCGTCGTCGAAAGTGATCTCGCGCATCACCTGTCTGCGCCGCATCGACCGCCATCCGGCCCAGTGGAGGCCGGCCCGGTCGAGGGGGATGCCGGTGAGCCGGTGCAGGAGGGCGGTGGTGTCCTCGCGGAGCACGACCGTGCGGGCCGGTCGTGGTTCGTCGGCGCCCGGGGACTCGTCCAGGACGACGCTCGGCACCTCCTGGCGGGCCAGTGCCAGGGCGAGCGTGAGCCCGACGGGCCCCGCGCCGACGATGATCACCGGGTCCACGGCGCGGCGCCCCCTGTGCGCAGTGGTGTCCGGGGGGACATATGTGAACAGAAGGTGGGAGCAGGGTGCACGATCACAGAACGTATGCAACCCATTGCCAGTGCCTGCGTCAAGTGACCCGGGGCAGTGGCGATCATGCCACTGCCCCGGTGTCCCTCAGGTCACCTGACCGTATGTCAGGACACTCACCGTCCCTTGAAGGTGAACCCGCCCTCGCCGCCGGTTCCGTAGGCGCCGCCCACGGCCGCCGGGTTGAGTTCGTCCGTGTCAGCGGGGCCGATGGCCGCCCCCGTGCTCCGCTTGCTCCGCCGCAGCCGCTTCTCCAGCCAGCTCGCGAAGCTGGTCAGGGCGAAGTTCACGACGATGTAGATGATCGCGACGATGATGAAGCTCGGGATGACGTTGGCGTAGTTGGCCGCCAGGGTGCCGCGCGCGTTCAGCAGATCGGTGAAGCCGAGCATCACGCCGCCGAGCGCCGTGTCCTTCACGATGACGACGAGCTGGCTGACGATGGCCGGGAGCATCACCGTGACGGCCTGCGGAAGCAGGATGAACGTCATCGTCTGGCCCTTGCGCAGGCCGATCGCCTGCGCGGCCTCGGCCTGGCCCTTGGGCAGGGAGAGGATGCCGGCCCGGACGATCTCGGCCAGCACCGAGGCGTTGTAGAGCACCAGGCCGGTGACGACCGCGTAGAGCGGCCGGTCGGCGCTGCTGACGTCCGTGTACCGGGCGTAGAACTCGTTGGCGAACAGCATCAGCAGCAGCACCGGGATGGCCCGGAAGAACTCCACCACCACGCCGGCCGGGCCCCGCACCCACTTGTGGTCCGACATCCGGGAGATGCCGAAGACCGCGCCCAGCGGCAGGGCGATGAGCATGGCGAGCCCGGCGGCGGTCAAGGTGTCGCCGAGACCGGGCAGCAGATACGTCGTCCACGCCGCGGACTCGGTGAACGGCTTCCACAGGGCCCACTCCAGCTGCCCCTTGTCGTCCAGGGTCCGCCAGACCCACCACAGCACCACGGCGAGCAGGGCGAAGAACACCACCGAGAAGATGATGTTGCGCCGCTTGGCCCGGGGGCCCGGGGCGTCGTAGAGGACGGAGGTCATCGCTTCACCGCCAGTCGCGTGCTCAGCCAGCCCAGGAACAGGCCGGTCGGAAGGGTCAGCACCACGAAACCGAAGGCGAAGACCGCGCCGATCAGCAGTGTCTGGGCCTCGTTCTCGATCATTTCCTTCATCAGCAGAGCGGCCTCGGCCACACCGATGGTGGCGGCCACGGTGGTGTTCTTGGTGAGCGCGATCAGTACGTTGGCCAGCGGGCCGATGACCGAGCGGAACGCCTGCGGCAGCACGATGAGGGTGAGCACCTGGATGAAGCTGAGCCCCAGCGCGCGTGCCGCTTCCGCCTGTCCCACCGGCACGGTGTTGATGCCGGAGCGCAGCGCCTCGCAGACGAACGCGGCGGTGTAGGCGAGGAGACCGAGGACGGCCAGCCGGAAGCCCTGGAGTTTGAAGTCGTCCGGCGCTCCCATCGTCACCCCGAAGATGTCGGCGAGGCCGAGCGAGGTGAAGACGATGATGACGGTGAGGGGGATGTTCCGGACGATGTTCACATAGGCGGTGGCGAAGCCCCGCATCAGCGGTACCGGACTGACCCGCATGCCCGCCAGCAGGGTGCCCCAGATCAGGGAGCCGATGGCCGAGAAGAAGGTGAGCTGCACCGTCACCCAGAAGGCGCCCAGCAGGCTCGGGTCGTCATAGTCAGAAAGAAAGTCGAACACGATCTCCCGCGCTTCCGGGTGTGTGACGTACGTGGCGGACCAGGCCCGCCGCCGCGGTGCGCACGGCGGCGGATCCGGGGAGTTCCGCGTCGGTCGCGGGCACCCGCGTCACACGCGGACACCCGCTCACTGGCGGGCCGCGCAGGGGTGTCCGGCGGCCCGCCGGCCGCGCAACGGCCCGAGGGCCTGCGAATCGACTACGAGACGATGTCGCCGATCTTCGGAGCGGGCTCGTTCTTGTAGTCGGCCGGGCCGAAGTTGTCCTGGACGGCCTTGTCCCAGGCGCCGTCGGTGACCATCTTCTCCAGCGCGGTGTTGATGCCGTTCAGGGTCTCGGTGTCGCCCTTCTGGACGCCGATGCCGTAGTTCTCGTTGCTCAGCTTGAGGCCGGCGAGCTTGAACTGGCCCTGGTACTGGTCCTGCGCGGCGAAGCCCGCGAGGATCGAGTCGTCGGTGGTCAGCGCGTCCACGGCACCGCTCTGGAGACCCGCGATGCACTCCGAGTACGTGCCGTACTCACGCAGCTGCGCGTCCGGCGCGATCTCGTCCTTGACGTTCTGCGCGGACGTCGAACCGGTCACCGAGCACAGCTTCTTGCCATTGAGGTCGGTGCCCTCGGCGATGTCCGAGTCCGCCTTGACCAGCAGGTCCTGGTGGGCCAGCAGATACGGGCCGGCGAAGTCGACCTTCTCCTTGCGCTCGTCGGTGATCGAGTAGGTGGCGACGATGAACTCGACGTCACCGCGCGAGAGGGCGTTCTCGCGGTCGGCGCTCTTGGTCTCGATCCACTCGATCTGGTCCGGCTCGTAGCCCAGCTCCCCGGCCACGTACGTCGCCACGTCCACGTCGAAGCCGGAGAAGTCCCCGCTGGGCTCCTTCAGGCCCAGACCGGGCTGGTCGTACTTGATGCCGACCTTGATCGTCTCGCTGCCGCCGGAGCCGGAGGGGGAGCTGCCCTCGTCGCTGCTGTCGTCGCTCCCACACGCCGTCGCGGTCAGGCTGAGGACGAGCGCGGTCGCTGCCGCTGCGGTGACCTTGCGGAGCTTCATGGTGAACATCCTTCGTCTGGTGAGGAGATGGTGACCTGGTGACCTGCGTCGTTTCGGGTGCCACGGTCCGGTCCGCCGGGGCCGCCGCGCGGGCGGCGGGGCGGCCGGGCCGCGCCGGTCAGTGGTGCAGGATCTTCGACAGGAAGTCCTTGGCGCGGTCGCTGCGAGGATTGCTGAAGAACTGATCGGGCGTCGCCTCTTCGACGATCCGGCCGTCCGCCATGAACACCACACGGTTGGCGGCCGAGCGGGCGAAGCCCATCTCATGGGTGACGACGATCATGGTCATGCCGTCGCGGGCGAGCTGCTGCATGACCTCCAGCACCTCGTTGATCATCTCCGGGTCGAGGGCCGAGGTCGGCTCGTCGAAGAGCATGACCTTCGGGTCCATCGCCAGCGCCCGCGCGATGGCGACCCGCTGCTGCTGGCCGCCGGAGAGCTGCGCGGGGTACTTGTCGGCCTGGTTCGCCACGCCCACCCGGTCGAGCAGCGCGCGCGCCTTCTCCTCCGCCGCGCGCTTGTCGGACCTGCGCACCTTGACCTGGCCGAGCGTCACGTTCTCCAGCACGGTCTTGTGCGCGAAGAGATTGAAGGACTGGAAGACCATGCCGACGTCCGCGCGGAGCCGGGCCAGCTCCTTGCCCTCATGGGGGAGCGGCTTTCCGTCGATCGTGATGGCGCCGGAGTCGATGGTCTCCAGACGGTTGATGGTGCGGCACAGGGTGGACTTGCCGGACCCGGAGGGCCCGATGACCACGACGACTTCGCCGCGGGCGATCGTCAGTTCGATGTCCTGGAGTACGTGCAACGCGCCGAAGTGCTTGTTGACGCTCCTCAGGACGACCAGTTCACCGCTCGCGGCCACAGCGTCCTTAACCACCGATACTTCGGTCATCGCTCACTGGCTCCGTCCTCCTCGGTTTCGGAGGACAGTAGCTACCCTGCGCAACCAGCGTCATTACATCTGAGCCGAATTTGAGTATCACGATCCGGTAGCGGTCCGACACGCCTCGTAGCAGAGCGGGCCCGAGCGCGTTTCGGCCGGGTAACGGTAGGAGTACTCCCGCGGAACCCCCTTGACGGCACTGTCGTCCATCCGCCTGACTGCGAGGGTGCACGCGCGCGTGCCTTTCGCATTCACGCGCGTGACGGGGGCCCTTCGGCCGAGGATCCGGCGGCCCGGATCTTTCTATCCGTCGAGACCGTACGTTCGATGAACCGGAGGAGGCCACGATGAGACTGCTCCTCGTCGAGGACGACAACCATGTGGCCGCCGCCCTGTCCGCGGTGCTCGCCCGGCACGGCTTCGACGTCACCCACGCGCGCAACGGCGAGGAGGCCCTCAAGGCCCTCGTCCCGGACAGCGCCGGTTTCGGGGTGGTCCTGCTCGACCTGGGCCTGCCCGACCAGGACGGCTACGAGGTGTGCGGCAAGATCCGTAAACGCAGCAGCGTCCCCGTGATCATGGTGACCGCGCGGTCGGACGTACGATCCCGTATCCACGGCCTCAACCTGGGCGCCGACGACTACGTGGTCAAGCCGTACGACACCGGTGAGCTGCTCGCCCGGATCCATGCCGTCAGCCGCCGTACCCCCCACGAGGACCCCACCGGGAGCGGCGGCGGCGGACTGCACCTCGGCCCGGTGCGGATCGAACTGCCCACCCGGCAGGTCACCGTGGACGGCACGGTGGTCCAGCTGACCCGCAAGGAGTTCGATCTGCTCGCCCTGCTCGCCCAGCGGCCCGGTGTGGTCTTCCGCCGGGAACAGATCATCAGCGAGGTGTGGCGCACCAGCTGGGAGGGGACCGGGCGCACCCTGGAGGTGCATGTCGCCTCGCTCCGCTCCAAGCTGCGCATGCCGGCGCTCATCGAGACCGTACGCGGCGTGGGCTACCGGCTCGTCGCCCCGGCCGCCTAGCGGGGGCACGTGCGCACACGGCTTCTCCCGCTGCTCATCGTCCTGATGGCGGCCGTGCTGCTCGCCCTGGGCGTGCCGCTCGCCGTCAGCACGGCCTCCGCCGAGCAGCAGAAGGTGGTCGTCGACCGGATCGACGACACGGCGTTCTTCGCGGCCGTCGCCCAGTTCGTCTCCCCCCTGCCGCTGACCACGGACCAGCGCCAGGAGACGCTGGAGAGCGAACTCGACAGCTACCACAAGGTGTACGGCATCCGTGTCGGCGTCTTCTACAACAACAAGGACTCCATGGCGCACGCGCCCGGGGACTGGACCCTGCCCGAGACGGGCGAGGTGCGCGCGGCCTTCGACGAGGCGCTGCTCAGCCGGCGCAGCGACGATCCGGAGCAGGTGTGGCCCTGGCAGAGCGGACGGCTCGTCGTCGCCTCGCCGGTGATCCGGGACGGCGATGTCGTCGCCGTCGTGGTCACCGACTCGCCGACCGGCCAGCTGCGTTCACGGATCCTGCGGTCCTGGGCGGTCATCGCCACGGGCCTGCTCGCCGCGATGCTGGTGGCCGTCGGCGCCGCGCTGCGGCTGACCGGCTGGGTGCTTCGGCCCGTACGGGTCCTGGACGCCACGACCCACGACATCGCCACCGGGCGGCTGAAGTCCCGGGTCGCGGTGGCCGGGGGGCCGCCGGAACTCAGACGGCTGGCCCGGTCGTTCAACGAGATGGCGGACAACGTCGAGGAGGTGCTGGAGCAGCAGCGCGCCTTCGTCGCCGACGCCTCGCACCAGCTGCGCAACCCCCTCGCCGCGCTGCTGCTGCGGATCGAACTGCTCGCCCTCGAACTGCCGGAGGGCAACGCGGAGATCGCCTCGGTCCAGACCGAGGGCAAGCGCCTGGCCCAGGTGCTGGACGATCTGCTCGGCCTCGCCCTCGCCGAGCACACCGAGGCCGACCTGCGGCTGACCGACATCGGCGCGCTCACCGCCGAGCGCGTCGCGGCCTGGACACCCACGGCCGACGCCCATGGGGTGCTGCTCAGCGGGGACTGCCCGGCCACCACCGGCTGGGCCGACCCCGTCACGCTCTCCAGCGCGCTGGACGCGGTGATCGACAACGCGCTGAAGTTCACCCCGGCCGGCGAGGCCGTCACCGTCACCGTGGCCTCCCACGGCGACACCGTGACCGTCGTCGTCGCCCCCCCCCGCCCCCCGCGGTCCGCCGGGGAACAGCCCCCCGCGCGCGCGCCGGAGCTGCCCCCAGGCCCCGCCCC
This sequence comes from Streptomyces sp. NPDC059477, assembly GCF_042749375.1. NCBI lineage: Bacteria > Bacillati > Actinomycetota > Actinomycetes > Kitasatosporales > Streptomycetaceae > Streptomyces > Streptomyces sp. NPDC059477. The sequence continues at coordinate 44,454 of NZ_JBHYUG010000011.1, forward strand.
GAAACAGCAATCCACCCCCCG
>NZ_JBHYUG010000011.1:44484-54500 GCF_042749375.1 Streptomyces sp. NPDC059477
ACGTTCCCCCCGGCGGGCGAGGCCGACCCCGACACCGTGGCCTCCCACGGCGACACCGTGACCGTCGTCGTCGCCGACCGCGGCCCCGGGCTGACCGAGGAGGAACTCAGCCGGGTCGGCGACCGCTTCTGGCGCAGTGGCCGCCACCAGAACATCAAGGGCTCGGGCCTGGGCCTGTCCATCTCCCACGCCCTCCTGGCAGCGGGGGGCGGCACCCTCACCTACGGCCGGCACGAACCGCAGGGGTTGGTGGTGACGGTGCGGGTGCCGCGTGGGGGGCATGGGGTGTGACGGGCGGTGGGTGTGGTGGGTGTGGTGGGCGTGGCGGGTGTCGAGGAGCCGTGGGCCCGGGTGTGACGGCGTCCATGTCTACGGTTTCACCGAGCGGTAGTACCGGCGTGCGCCGGCGTGCAGGGTCAGCGGGTCCGTGTAGATCGCCGTGCGCAGATCCACCAGCTGGGCCGAGTGGACGTGGGCACCGATGCCGTCACGGCTGTCGATGACGGTCCGGGTGAGCCACTCCGTGAGGCGGGGGTCCACGTCCTCGCGGGTGATCAGCAGATTGGAGACCGCCATGGTGGCCACCGGTTCGTCCAGGATCTCGGGGTACGCCGACTCCGGCATGGTGGCGGGGCGGTAGTAGCGCATGGCCTCGCCCTCGCCGTGCAGTTCGGCGACGAAGTCGGCGTCGAGGGGGAGGAAGTCGAAGCGGTAGGTCTGCGCCAGTTCGTCCAGGCCGCTCGTGGGCAGTCCGCCCGACCAGAAGAACGCCTCGATGTCACCGCTCTTGAGGCGGTCGGGCGCGGTGTCTATGCCGTCGTCCAGGGGCGTGATGCCGGTGTCCGGGTCGATGCCTGCCGTCTCCAGCACCCGGTCGGCGATCAGCCGCACGCCGGAGCGCTGGGGTCCGATGGCCACCCTCTTGCCGCGCAGATCCGCCACGCTGGTGATGTCCGAGCCCTGCTTGACGACGATCTGCGTGTAGTCGTCGTAGAGGCGCGCGACCCCGCGCAACTGGCTCGCGCCGGCGCCGTCCTGGAGTTTGTACGACTCCACCGCGTCGGCCGCCGCGATGGCGAAGTCCGCCTCGTGGGTCGCCACGCGTTCGACGTTCTGCTGGGAGCCGTCGCTGGTCTGCAACTGGATGTCCAGGTCCGGCATGTCCTGGTCCAGCTCGGCCCGCAGCAGTTCGCCGTACTTCTGGTAGACGCCCGCCGGGGTGCCGGTGCTGAAGGTGACCGTCCCGCTCGGCGGCTCCTCGCCGAGCGGCAGCAGCCACCACAGCAGGAGTCCCAGGACGACGACACCGGCGGTCGCGCCCTGGAGCGCCCGGCGGCGGCCGATCCGTGGGAACACCTTGGACATGTGCGCGATCCTGCCAGGCGGAACGGCGGGGTGACCAGGATCGGAATCACAACGAGACCTGGGGGAGGGCGGGGAGGGAGGAGGAGACGGGAGGGAGAGCGGGCCAGGGGCGGGCCAGGGGCGTTGTCAGTGGCGGCGGTTACAGTCTGTGCATGAGTCAGTCGCCTGCCGCATTGGTCCGTGAATTCCACCGTGCCTTCGGGCTGGACGCCCGCAGTTCCCCCACCGAGGTCTCCCCGGAGCTGGCGGCCCATCGCGGTGAACTGCTGGCCGAGGAGGCGGCGGAGGTCGCCGAGGTGTCGGTCGAGGGCCCGCTCGACCGGCTCGCGCACGAACTGGCGGACGTCGTCTACGTCGCCTACGGCACCGCCCTCGTGCACGGCATCGACCTGGACGCGGTCCTCGCGGAGATCCACCGCTCCAACATGACCAAGCTGGGCCCCGACGGCCAGATCGCCCACCGCGCGGACGGCAAGGTGCTGAAGGGGGAGCACTACGACGCCCCGGACATACCGGCGGTGCTGCGGCGGCAGGGGTGGGAGCCCAGTGGCGGGTGAGCAGGGGGGCAGGGGGCAGGGGGTGACCGGGTCCTCGCCGGGTCGGTCACCGGCAGTGGCGGTCCCGGGCACCCTCCGCCCCCCCTCAGGGTCAGTCGCCCACCGGGGTCCTCTCCGGCTCGGAGGGCTGCTGCTTCTGGGGCTCGCGGCGGGCCGTGGCCCTGCGGGTCCAGAGGGTGGCCAGGGGTTCGGTGTAGCGGGCGGTGAGGGGGCCCACGACGACCAGGATGAGGACGTACGCCGTGGCGAGGGGGCCCAGGGACGGTTCGATGCCGGCCGTGACCGCCAGGCCCGCGATGACGATGGAGAACTCGCCCCGGGCCACCAGCGCGCCGCCCGTGCGCCAGCGGCCCTTGGCGGAGATTCCGGCGCGGCGGGCCGCCCAGTAGCCGGTGGCGATCTTCGTCGCGGCGGTGACCACGGCCAGGGCCAGAGCGGGCAGCAGGACCGGCGGGATGCTGGCCGGGTCGGTGTGCAGGCCGAAGAAGACGAAGAAGACCGCCGCGAACAGGTCCCGCAGCGGGCTCAGCAAGGTGTGCGCGCCCTCGGCCACCTCCCCGGACAGCGCTATGCCGACCAGGAACGCGCCGACCGCCGCCGAGACCTGGAGCTGCTGGGCCACGCCCGCCACCAGGATGGTCAGGCCGAGCACCACGAGGAGGAGCTTCTCCGGGTCGTCGCTGGAGACGAAACGGGAGATCACCCGGCCGTAGCGCAGCGCCACGAAGAGGACGAGGCCCGCCACGCCCAGGGCGATGGCCAGGGTGACGCTGCCCGCCGCGAGGCTGACGCCCGCCACCACCGCCGTCACGATGGGCAGATACACCGCCATCGCCAGGTCCTCCAGGACCAGGACACTGAGGATGATCGGGGTCTCGCGGTTTCCGATCCGGCCCAGGTCGCCCAGCACCTTGGCGATCACGCCCGAGGACGAGATCCAGGTCACGCCCGCCAGGACGACGGCCGCTACCGGGCCCCAGCCCAGCAGCAGGGCGGCGATCGCGCCCGGGAGCGCGTTCAGCGCGAAGTCGACCAGGCCGGATGGATAGTGGGTCTTGAGGTTGGAGACCAGATCGCTGGCCGAGTACTCCAGGCCGAGCATGAGCAGCAGCAGGATGACGCCGATCTCGGCGCCGATCGCGATGAACTCCTCGCTCGCGCCGAGCGGCAGCAGACCGCCCTCGCCGAAGGCCAGACCCGCCAGCAGATACAGCGGGATCGGGGAGAAGCTCAGCCGCGCGGCCATCCGGCCGAGCAGGCCGAGGCCGAGAATGATGGAACCGAACTCGATGAGCAGGACCGCGGAGGAATGCACCCGTTCACTCCCGCCCGAGTATCGCCGCGGCAGCGTCGACGCCCTCGCGGGTGCCGATGACGATCAAGGTGTCACCGCCCGCGAGCCGGAAGTCCGGCGTCGGGGACGGAATGGCCTCCGCCCGGCGCAGCACGGCGACCACGGAGGCGCCGGTGTCGGTGCGGATGCGGGTCTCGCCGAGCACCCGGCCGTTCCAGTGCGAGGTCGCCGCCACCTCGATGCGCTCGGCGACCAGGCCGAGCGCGGTGGTGTAGAGCAGGCTCGCGCTGGAGTGCGACGGCTTCAGCGCGCCGATCAGCGAGGCCGCCTCGGCGCTGGTCAGCCGGAGCGACTGGGCGCAGGAGTCGGGGTCGTCGGTGCGGTAGACGTTCACCGTGCGGGCGCCGTCGCGGTGGGCGACCACGGACAGATGCCGGTGTTCCTTGGTGACCAGGTCGTACTGGACCCCGATGCCCGGCAACGGCGTCGCCCTCAGGCGTGGAGCGGACACGATCTCTTCTCTCCCTCGTGCGTGACTCAGGCGGGCTCAGGCGTGGCTCATGGGCGATCCCATGGGTGCCTCGCGGGTGGCTCATGCAAGGGTCCATGAGCGGTCCGCGAGTGGTCCATGAGCGGTCCCGTGAGTGGTCCGTGGGCGGCTCAGGCCGGGCCGTTCCCCGTGGACCGGTCCGATTCCGACTCTCTCGCCGGGTCTGGGACCGGCGTCGGGCGGCGCCGCCATGCTGCCACCCTCGCATACCGTGGCGACATGGGTGTTGTGACGGATATACGCGGCCCGGAGCCGACGGCGACGCTGACGGCGGCACACCCGTGCCGCCGCGGGGCCCGTCGGATCACAGGGAGCGGAACCGGGAACGTGTCGCTGTTCTGGCGGATCTTCTCCCTCAATTCCGCGGCCCTCGTCGTGGCCGCCGCGCTGCTGCTGGGCCCCGTCACCGTCTCCACGCCCGTGCTGCTCGGCGAAGCCCTCGTCGTCGGCGCCGGGCTGGCCGTGCTGCTGGTCGCCAACGCCCTCGTGCTGCGCGTCGGCCTCGCCCCCCTCCAGCGCCTGGGCCGCTCCATGGCCACCGCCGATCTGCTGCGCCCCGGCGCCCGCGCGGTCGTCGCCGGTCCGGCGGAGACGGCCGGGCTGATCACCACGTACAACACGATGCTCGACCGGCTGGAGAGCGAGCGGGCCGGGAGTGCGGCCCGTGCGCTGTCGGCGCAGGAGCGGGAGCGGCACCGGATCGCGCGGGAACTGCACGACGAGGTCGGGCAGACCCTCACCGCCGTGCTGCTCCAGCTCAAACGGGTCGCCGACCGGGTGCCCGCCGAGCTGCGTGAGGAGGTGGGCCAGGCGCAGGACGCCACCCGCGCCGGGCTCGACGAGATCCGCCGCATCGCCCGCAAGCTGCGCCCCGGCGTGCTCGATGAACTCGGCCTGGTCAGCGCCCTGCGCTCGCTCGCGGGCGAGTTCACCGGGCACGGGCTGACCGTCCGGTACGACCTCACCGGTGAGCTGCCCCCGCTCGACGCCGGGACGGAACTCGTCCTCTACCGCGTCGCCCAGGAAGCCCTCACCAACACCGCCCGGCACTCCGGCGCCGACCGCGCCGCACTCCGGCTGCGCGTCCTCCCCGACGCCGTCGAGCTGACCGTCCGCGACAACGGCCGCGGCCCGGGCACCGGCCCCGAGGGCGCGGGCATCGCCGGCATGCGCGAACGCGCCCTGCTCGTCGGCGCCGACCTCACCCTCACCCCGGGGAGCGACGGCCGGGGGACGGTCGTGGGGCTGCGGATACGTGTGGGCGAGACGGAAGATTCTGTGGGCGGGGCGCGGGCCCCGGCGTGTGAGTCCAGCGGCCCCGCGCACCCCCCACGCCCCGACGGAGTACCCCGATGACCGCCCCCGCCCGCGTTCTCCTCGCCGACGACCACACCCTCGTACGGCGTGGTGTGCGGCTCATTCTCGATGGGGAGCCGGATCTGACGGTGGTCGCCGAGGCCGGGGACGGGGCCGAGGCGGTCGAGCTGGCCCGCGCGCAGGAGCTGGATCTCGCGGTGCTGGACATCGCGATGCCCCGGATGACCGGGTTGCAGGCGGCCCGTGAGCTGTCCCGGCGGCTGCCGGACCTGCCCATTCTCATCCTCACGATGTACGACAACGAGCAGTACTTCTTCGAGGCGCTCAAGGCCGGGGCCTGCGGATATGTGCTGAAGTCGGTCGCCGACCGGGATCTGGTCGAGGCATGCCGGGCGGCCGTGCGCGGGGAGCCGTTCGTGTATCCGGGGGCGGAGCGGGCGCTGGTGCGGTCGTATCTGGAGCGGCTCCAGCGCGGTGACGGGCTGCCCGCGCGGGCCATCACCGAGCGCGAGGAGGAGATCCTCAAGCTGGTCGCCGAGGGGCACACCTCCAAGGAGATCGGCGAGCTGCTCTTCATCAGTGCCAAGACGGTCGAGCGGCACCGGGCCAACCTGCTCCAGAAGCTGGGGATGCGGGACCGGCTGGAGCTGACGCGGTACGCGATCCGGGCGGGGCTGGTGGATCCCTGACCGGCCGGCGCGTACGGCCCCCCCCGGAGGAAACCGCACGGCATCACCGTCCGGGACGACGGTGATGCCGTGGGTGGCTCCGCAGACCGGCAGACCGGCAGACCGCAGACCGGGCCGCCTGCCGGAGGTGGGTACGTCGGTCAGAAGGGGTACGTCGCCTGCGTCGCGCGGGACGTGATCCAGCGGGTCTCCGTGAACGCCTCGATGTTGGAGGCCCCGCCGAACCGGGCCCCGGTGCCGGAGGCGCCGACACCGCCGAAGGGGGCCACGGCCTCGTCGTTCACCGTCTGGTCGTTGATGTGGACGATCCCGGTCGGGATGCGCTCGGCCAGTTCCAGGCCGCGCATGGCGTCACCGGTGAGAATGCCCAGGGACAGGCCGTACGAGGAGGAGGTGGCCAGCGTGACCGCCTCGTCGACGTCGTCGAAGGCGCGTACCGGCGCGACCGGGCCGAACACCTCCTCGGAGTAGGCGGGGGCGGCGTCGGTGACCCCGGCGAGCACGGTCGGACGGTAGAACAGGTCCTGGTACGTGCCGCCCGCCACCAGCCGCGCGCCCGATTCGACGCTCGCCGTGACCAGGCTGTGGATCTTGTCCCGCTGGGCCGCGTCGATGATCGGGCCGAGCGCGACATGCTCCTTGTCGGGGTTGCCGACCGGCAGGTGCTCGGCCTTCTCCGCGAGCCGGGCCACGTACTCGTCGACGATCGAGGAGTGCACCAGGTGACGGCCGGTCGTCATGCAGATCTGGCCCTGGTGGAAGAAGGAGCCCCAGGCGGCCGTCGAGGCGGCCTTGTCGAGGTCGGCGTCCGGCAGCACGATCAGCGCGGAGTTGCCGCCGAGTTCGAGGTGCGCCCGCTTGAGGTTCTCCGCGGCGGCGGCGCCCACCTTGCGGCCCGCGGCCGTCGAGCCGGTGAACGAGATCACCCGCACCTGTGGCGCCAGCACCAGCGCCGACCCGGTGTCGGCGCCGCCCGGCAGCACCGCCAGCACGTCCTCGGGCAGCCCGGCCTCCTCCAGCACCCGTGCGATCACCACACCACCGGAGACGGCGGTCCGCAGATCCGGCTTCAGCAGCACGGTGTTGCCGAGCGCGAGCGCGGGCGCCACGGAACGGATGCCCAGGATGAGCGGGGCGTTGAAGGGGGCGATGACGCCGACCACACCGGCCGGGACCCGGCGGGCCAGGCTCAGCCGCGGCTCGGCGGTGGGCAGGATCTCCCCGAGCGGGCGGGAGAGCAGCGCGGCGGCCTCGTAGCACTCCTGCGCGGCCACGGACGTCTCGAAGGCGGCCTTGCCCGGTATGTTGCCGCCCTCGCGTATCAGCCAGTTGTGGATCTCGGGGGCGTGCTCGGTGAACAGATCGCCGGCGCGGCGCAGGATCGCCGCGCGCTCGGTGTACGGGGTGCGGGCCCAGGCGGTCTGGGCGCGGGCGGCGCGCTCGGCGGCGTGGGCGACGTCCTCGGCGGTGGCCAGCCCGATGACCTCCAGGACTTCACCGGTGGCCGGCTCCATGACGGGGGCGGTGCCGCCCGCCGGGACCGTCCAGCCGCCTATGCCGGCCTTGCCGGACCAGATGGTGGGATCGAGCAGAGACATGACGGCCTCCAGAGGGCGGGTGTCGTGGCGGGTGACAAGGCGGGGGGTGGGAAGGGGGTACCTGAAAGGGGAAGGGGGTACCTGAAAAGGTCCGGGTGGGCCGGGGAGACGGCGGCCGGAGTACGCGGGCCTACGGCTGGAAGTCGCCGTCCGTGGAGACGGTGACCTCCAGGACCAGCGGCTCGGTGCGCTCGGTCAGTTCCGGGCACAGCGCGTCGAGGGCCGCGCACAGCTCGTCGTACGTGCTGATCCGTTGGGTGGGGCAGCCCAGGGACTCGGCCAGGCCGGCCACGCTGATCTGTTCGAAGGCCGGCCACGGGGGCTTGCCGCCGTGCTGTTCGGCGAGCTTGTCCATGACCGCGTACCGGCCGTTGGCGAGGACGATGAAGACGGCGCCGACGTGGTACTGGACGGCGGTCCACAGGGCCTGGATCTGGTACAGGGAGGAGCCGTCGCCGACCACGGCGACCACCGGGCGGTGCGGCCGGGCCATCCGGACGCCGACGGCGGCGGGCAGCGCGAAGCCGAGGCCGCCCATCGCGGCGCTGAGGAAGCCGAGCGGGGCACGGGCGGGGAGCAGGGCGTGCAGATCGGGGCGGGAGGACGGGCTCTCCTCCACCACGACCGTGTCGGCGGGCAGCCGCCCGGCCAGCGCGGTGAGCACATGGGCCGGGTTCAACGGGCCCTCGCGGTAGGCGAGTCGGCGGTCCAGGCGGACCGGTACCGCCGAGCGCGGCTCGCGCGGCGGGGTGCGGCGGGCCAGCCGGTCGCAGAAGTCGGGGAGCGGGGCGACGACGGCGAGCTGTACGGGGGAGTGGTGGGCCTCGGCCGGATCGTCGGTCACCACGACCACCTGGGCATCCGTCAACTTGCCGGACTTGTAAGGGTATTGGCGCAGGAAGGGGCCGCCCACGCACAGCACCAGGTCGTGCGGGGCGAGCACGTCCCGCAGCCGGGGCCGGTCGGCCGGCAGGTGCCCGGCGAACAGCCGGTGGTCCTGCGGGAACCCGGCGCGCGCCCCGAACGGCTCCTGCCACACGGGGCAGTCCAGCCGCTCGGCCAGCGTCGTCAGGGCCGCCCAGGTGTCCGCGTGGTCGGCGCCCGAGCCCACCACCAGCACCGGGGAGGCGGCCTCGGCGAGCCGGTCGGCGACCTCGGCGACGGCCCGCGGATCGGCCGTCGCCGACCGGCGCACCACCTCGGGGGCGGCCACCGGCAGATCCTCGGCGGGCTGTGCCCAGTCGTCCATCGGGACCAGCACCAGCGCCGGTCCGCGTGCCTCGCGGGCGGCGTGCACGGCCCGGCCGATGGCGCCGGGGACGTCCTGGGCGCGCGGCGGGGTCTCCACCCGTACCGGATAGTCCCCGGCCAGCCCTTCGAGGCGGCCCGCCAGGAACGGCTGCTGGGCCAGATGCCGGCGGTCCTGCTGGCCGACCAGGACGACCAGCGGGGCCCGGTTGACGCGGGCGGTGGCCAGCGCGCCCACCGCGTTGCCGAGTCCGGCGGTGGTGTGCAGCAGGACGAGGGCGGGTTCGTCGCGGGCCAGCGCCCAGCCGGTGGCCGTGCCGACCACCGAGCCCTCGTGCAGGGAGAGCACGAACTCCAGGTCCGAGGGCAGATCGGTGAGGACCGACACCTCGGTGGAGCCGGGGTTGGAGAAGAGGGTGGTCAGGCCGTGCAGCCGCAGGACGTCGAAGGCGGCGTCCTTGACGGTACGGACGGTGTTTGCGGTACCGGCGGTACTGGCGGGCGCGGACGCGCCGGGGGCGTCGGCGGGCTTCTCCGTGCCGCGCACGGTCGTCGGGGCGGTCATGAGCGGGTGCTCCGCGCCGGGACCGGCTGACCGCCCAGGGTGACGTTCGACCGCAGCCAGCCGGTCAGCGCCTCCGTCAGGCCGGTCTCGGACACCTCGGGTTCCCCGGCGGCCTCGCGCACCTCGGCGATCCGCTGGATCACCTCGCGGTGGTACTCGCGGACCACGGTCGCCGCGTGGCGCGGGTCGCGCGAGGCGATGGCGCCGACGATCCGCATCCGGCCGGCGTGCAGCGGGCCCGAGACCCGCCCGAAGTCGCCGTGCGTACCGCCCGAGAGCTTCACGGCCATCCCGATCTGCGCCTCGGTGAGGAACCGGCACAGCGCCGCGAGCAGCGGGTTGTGCGAGATCTCGGCGAGCACGGTGAAGAAGGCCTGGAGCGTCGCGGCCGACTGCTCCACGCCGTCGGGCGACTGGCCCGGCAGGCCCGGCTGGGCTGCCTGGGCCGCTTCGCGCAGCCGGGCGATCTCCTCGTCGGTGGCGTGCTCGGCGGCGAGTTCGGCGGCGTAGGAGTTCAGCGCGCCGAGCAGGCCGAGCGTCTCGCGGGCGCCGACCTTCTCGACCTGCACCACCGAGGCGATGGACACCGCGAGCAGGGTGTCGCCCTGCGCGGTGATGGTGGCCCGGCTGCCGTTACGGGTGTTGACCAGCCCCATCGCGGTCAGTACCCGCACCGCTTCGCGCACGGTGGGGCCGCTCACGTCGTAGTACGCGGCCAGCTCACGTTCGGACGGCAGCCGGGAGCCGTCGGGCAGGGTGCCGCTGAGGATCTGCGCGCGGAGGTCCTGGACGATCGGGTCGGCCACCCACCCGCGGAAGATCTTCGCGGGGGT
>NZ_JBHYUG010000011.1:54510-60699 GCF_042749375.1 Streptomyces sp. NPDC059477
ATTCGCTGGCACGCTGCGTTCGGGAGGGCTGCGGGGATCGGGGGGCGCTGCTGCCGATCCTTCTGTTCGCGCGCCGTTAGTCGACGATCTGGTCGGCCACCCTGCCGCGGAAGATCTTCGCGGGGGTCTGAGGCACGGACATGTCACTCCCGAGCGTGTCCGGGACGTACGGCGCCCGGATCGTCTGTGGTGGTGGTTCGTCGCTGGTGGTGTCGCTGATGTGTCGCCAGGTGTCTCTGGTCGCGGGTGTTCTCTGGTGATGGGTCTTCTCTGGTGGTGGTGCACCCAAATTTAACCTACCTAGTAGGTTGAGGCAATGCTTTGGTGCGAGTCTCGTGCGGGTGTTGCGCGGGCAGGTGCGGGGCCCCTCCCGCGTCCCCGCCCGCGCTTCACCTGCGTCGCTTCACCTGCGTCGCTTCACCTGCGTCGCCTCACCGCTCCGACTCGCTCGGCCTGATCAGCAGTTGGCTCACCGCCGCGTGCGCCGGGCGCGTCACCACGTACGCCACCGCGTCGGCGACATCCGCCGGGCTCAGTCGTTCGAACGTGCGTGCCGCCTCCTGCGTGCCCCGCACCCGCGCCGGGAGCAGGTCCGTCGCCACCGAGGCCGGCTCCACCACCGCGACCCGGACCCGGCGCCCGGCGACCTCCTTGCGCAGCGACTCGCTGTACGTGTTCAGGGCCTGCTTGGTCGCCGCGTACACCCCGTTGCCCGCATGGACCGCGCGGCCCGACACCGAACTGATCCCGACCAGGTCGGCGATCCGGCGCGGGCCCTGCTCGGCGGCGTCGATCAGATGGGGCAGGGCGGCGTGGGTGAGATAGAGGGAGCCGAGCAGGTTCACCCGGACCATCTCGTCCCAGGCGTCCACCGACCCGTGCAGCATCGGGCCCGGCCGGGCCGCCCCGGCGTTGTTGACCAGGATGTCCAGCCGTCCCAGGCCGGCCACCGTCCGCCGTACCGCCTCGGCGGCCCGCTCCGGGTCGGTCACATCGGCGGGTACCGGGAGGGCGCGGGCGCCCGCCTCGCGCAGTTCTAAGGCGAGCGAGGCCAGCCGGTCCTCGCGGCGGGCCAGCAGGGCGACGGCCGAACCGCGGGCCGCCAGGGTGCGGGCCACGGCGGCGCCGATGCCGCTGGAAGCCCCCGTGACCAGGGAAACCGTGCCTCTCAGATCCATCTCCGTCATCTCCGGCTCCTCGATTTCGCGATGGGTGAGCGCTTTCTCGGATGGTTCTTCGGTGCTTCCTTGGTGCTTCCTCGGTGGTTCCTCGGTGGTTCTTCGGTGCTTCTTGATTCGATAAAAGCTCACCACCTACCTTGACACAAACCTACTAGGAAGGTTTCGTGGAAGGGCAGCGACGACCGGGTCCGCGAAGAGAGCCGCGCGGCGGCCCAGCCGCCCGTCCGACCGCCCGGCGATCGCCTTTCCCGCTCCGCAACGCCCGCAAGGCCCGCAATCCCCGCCCGCCCCGTCCGCGCGAGCCGCGCAGCCGCACGGATGCCTCACGGGCACCCACCCCACCAACGGAGGACAGCGATGAAGATCGCGCCGTACGACGAGAACGCGTTCAAGATGGACCATCCCCGCGGGACGGTCTCGTTCAACTACCTGCTGATGGGCGACCGCAGCAAGCCGTTCGAGAACTACCGCTACATCCTCGGCCGCAACGAGGCCGACTTCCAGATGCCCCGGCACTGCCACACCTTCGAGCAGATCCGGCTGCCCGTGGTCGGCGACATGAACCTCGGCGAGCAGGGCTTCCTGCGCGAGGGCGAGGTCGGCTACTTCCCCGAGGGCCAGACCTACGGCCCGCAGGACGACAAGCTGGAGGACCCCAAGCAGCTCCAGCTGGTGCTCCAGTTCGGCGGCGCCTCCGCGCTCGGCATGAGCGCCGGCCGCGGGCGCGGCCCGGCCAACAAGGAGGCGCAGGCCGAGCAGCGGCCCATCCGGGAGCAGCGCTTCCCCAAGCCGCGCTACAACGCCGTGGTCATCAGCAACCCCGCCCACTTCAACTACCTGCCGGTGGCCGGCTGGCCGGGCGTCAAGCGCAAGCCGATCGGCACCTACACCGAGCGGCAGTTCTGGATCGAGTTCGTCAAGCTCGACGCCGGTGCCGAGTGGGTCTCGGAGAGCGCGGACGCGCGGCGGCTGACCGTGGTGCTGGGCGGCAAGGGAACGGCCGAGGGCACCGAGATCAGCTGGATGGGCGCGGTGGAGGCCGACCCGGGCGAGAAGGTCCGGTACGTGGCCACGGAGGAACTGGTGCTGTACACGGTGGGGCTGCCGCCGATCGTGCAGCCGGTCGAGCCCGATGACGACAAGTTCACGACGGTCGTCACGGACGGTGGGATCCGGTTCGAGAACCCGAAGGACGCGGATCCGAAGTAGTGCGCCGGTGGGGCGGGGGAGTGCGGGTGGGTTCCGCCGCCGGTTCGGGTTCCGGCCGGTGGGGGCTGGTCGCGCAGTTCCCCGCGCCCCCAAGACCCCGGCGTCTCCGGGGCCCCGGTGCTCCCGCCGCCCCGACGCCGGACGGCCCGTCCCGCACACCGCGTGCAGCCGGACGGCATGCCGCCGCCCCCCCCGCACGACCCTCCCCGAAGTCCGACGACCCGTCCAGAAAGTGACCCCGTGAAAATCGCCTCCCGGCGGACCCCCTTCGGCGACCGGCTCTGCTTCGCCGACGTGGTTCCGCACCAGCTCATCGACATCCAGGCCGCGTTCGTCCGGCGGGCACAGCTGGACGGAGTCCACCGCGAGGACGCCCTCGCCCGCGCCCGGCTCGCCGTGTCGGGGGACCTGCCCGCGCTGTTGCAGGCGGACCCGGACCTGACCACCGTACGGCGCCTGTTCGACTGGACCGTCGGGCAGACCGGTTCCGGTGTCCTGGACGAGGACTGTCTGTGGTCCGACGACCCGGCCCGGCTCGGCCCGCCCATCGGCAGCCCCCGCACGATCTGGTGCATGCTGGCCAACTACCCCCGCCGGCGTCCCGGCCCCGGCGCCGAGGCACCGCCCCGGCGCGGACTCCAGGGCTGCCTCAAGGCACCGGGCGCGGTCGCCGGTCCCTACGACGATCTGCGGCACCCCACGATCAGCGAGCAGGTCGACCCGGAGATGGAGCTGGCGGTCGTCATCGGCCCCCGCTCCCGCTATCTGACCGAGGGCGACGCGATGCGCGCCGTCGCCGGTTACGTCGGGCTGTGCGACATCGGCTCCCGGGACGTCTCCGAGCGCGACAACAACCGGATGGACCGCGCCAAGGGCTTCGACACCTACGGCATCTGCGGCCCCTGGTTCGTCACCGCCGACGAGATCCCCGACCCGCACGCGCTGGGCATCCACCAGTGGGTCAACGGCGAGGTCCGCCAGGACGGCTCCACCGCCGAGATGTACCACTCCATTCCCGAGCAGCTCTCCTGGCTCACCGCGGCCCTCACCCTCGCTCCCGGCGACGTGCTCTCCACCGGCACCCCGGCCGGCCACGGCGCAGTCCAGCCCGGCGACGTCGTGCGCGGGGAGATCGAGGGGCTCGGGGTCATCGAGAACAAAGTCGTCCTCGACGACTGACCCTCGCCCACCCACGACGAAAGGTCAGCCCATGGCCCGACCACGCCTTCAGATCATCATCGGCAGCACCAGGCCGGGCCGCCGCGGCCCCGCCATCGCCGCCTGGTTCCACGCGCTGGCGCTCCAGCACCCCGGCTTCGACACCGAACTCGTCGACCTCGCCGAGGTCGCCCTGCCGCTGCTGGACGAGCCGAGCCCGCCGCAGCGCGGCCGGTACGTGAACGACCACACCAAGCGCTGGAGCGCCACGGTGAGCGCCGCGGACGCCTACGTCTTCGTCGTCCCGGAGTACAACCACAGCTACAACGCCGCCACCAAGAACGCCCTCGACTACCTGGCCAAGGAGTGGGCGGGCAAGCCCGTCGCCTTCGTCGGGTACGGCGGGGTCGCGGCCGGCACCCGGGCCGTCCAGGCGCTGATCCCCGTGGTGACCGCGCTCGGCATGGTCCCGCTCGCCGGGTCCGTGCTGATCCCCTTCGTCCGGCTCTCCTTCACCGGCGACGGCGGCTTCCAGGCCGCCCCCGGCCTCGACGAGAACGCGACCGGCGTGCTCGACGAACTGCTGCGGCTCACCACCGCACTCTCCGCCGCACGCCCGGCCGCCCCGGTCGGATGAGCCCGCACCCGGCCACGGCACCCACCCAGCGGGCGGACGGCCCCCGACGGGCCGTCAGCCAGAAGACGGCCGTCTGCGTCGTCTACGTGGCCGGGCTGTTCCTGAGCACCCTGGACATGACGATCGTCAATGTCGCCCTGCCCACCATCGGCCGCGCCTTCGACGTCCCCTCCACGGCCGTCGACACCGTGTCCATCTCCTATCTGGTGGCGCTCGCGGTCTCCGTCCCGGCCTCCGGCTGGCTCGGCGACCGCTTCGGCGGCAAGCGCACCCTGCTCACCGCCATCGCCGTGTTCACCCTTGGCTCCGCCCTGTGCGGCACCGCGCAGAGCCTCGGCGAACTGGTCCTCTTCCGGGTCCTGCAAGGCGTCGGCGGCGGCATGCTCGCCTCGGTCGGCATGGCGATGCTGCTGCGCGCCTTCCGCCCCGAGGAGCGGGTGCGGGCCTCGGCGGTGCTCAGCGTCGCCAACGGCCTGGCCCCCACCATGGGCCCGGTCCTCGGCGGCATCCTGGTCACCCAGGTCTCCTGGCGGGCGATCTTCTACGTCAATGTCCCCGTCGGCGCCTTCGCGGTGGCCTTCGGAGCGCTGTGCCTGCGCAACGAACCGGCCCGGCCCTCCGAACGCTTCGACCTCCCCGGATTCCTGCTCGCCGCGTCCGGCTTCGGCCTGGTGATGTACGGCGTCTCGGTGGGACCCGAACAGGGCTGGAGCACCGCCCCGGTGCTCGCCGCCCTGGTCTGCGGGACGCTGCTGCTGACCGCCCTGACCGCCACCGAACTGCGCAGCCGCGCCCCGATGATCGACGTACGGCTGCTGCGGGACCGGCTGTTCGCGTCCGGCACCACCGTGATGACGATCGAGTCGGTGACGTTCCTCGGCGCCCTGTTCACCCTCACGCTGTATCTCCAGGACGCCCGGGAGATGTCCCCGCTCACCGCGGGCCTCACCACCTTTCCCGAGGCCCTCGGCGTGGTCACCGGCTCCCAGCTCGCCAGCCGGGTGCTGTACCGCAGGCTGCGTCCGCGCCGCCATCTGATGCTCGGCGCGGGCGCCACCAGCGCGGTCATCGCCGCGATGGGGCTGCTGCTGCGGCCGTCGACGCCCCTGTGGGTGGTCGTGGCCCTGCTGTTCTGCATGGGGCTCGCCATCGGCCAGGTGTTCGTGGGCACCCAGTCCGCGTCCTTCGCCACCATCTCCGACGCGTCCTCCGGCCGTGCCTCCACCCTCTTCAACGTCGGCCGCCGGATCGGCGGCGCCGCCGGGGTGGCGGTGGCCACCACCGTCCTGGTGACGGTGGCCGGCGCGAGCCGTGCCACCGGCTCGGGCGACCCGGCCGGGTACCGGGCCGCGTTCCTCACCCTCGCCGCCGTCAACCTGCTCGGCCTGTACGCGGCCACGCGGGTCAGCGACAGCGACGCCGCGAGCACGGTGCCGCCGCCGCGGAAAGGGCGCCGTGGGAAGGCCCCGACCGGCACACCTCCCTCTGACCCCACTTCAACAAGCACCACCTCACACAAGGAGCTACGGACATGACCGTACTGACACTGAGCCAAGCGTCCGAGATCGTCGACGCGGCCCTCGGCCACGCCCGTGAACTCGGCCTGCGTCCCCTCACCGTGACCGTCCTCGACCCCGGCGGCCACCCGCTGGTCGTCAAGCGCGAGGAGAAGGCCGGCATCCTGCGCCCGCAGATCGCCCACGCCAAGGCCTGGGGCTCCCTGGGCACCGGCCAGGGCGGCGCCGCCGGTGCCCGCCACGCCACCCGTGACCCCGCGTTCTTCGCCGCGCTCGCGGCGATCTCCGAGGGCCGGATCGCCTCCTCCAAGGGCGGCGTGCTGATCCGGGACGCGGATGGCGAGCTGCTCGGCGCGATCGGCGTCAGCGGCGAGAAGCCGGACAACGACGAGGCCGTGGCGCTCTTCGGCATCGAGAAGGCGGGCCTCGTCGCCGACGCAGGCTGACGCGCACCCAGGCCGGGTGCCGGGCCGGGACCGGTGAGGAC
>NZ_JBHYUG010000011.1:60709-88367 GCF_042749375.1 Streptomyces sp. NPDC059477
GCGCCCCCGCCCGCCTCGCCCCCCCGCCCCGGGGGGGGGGCGGGGGGGGGTGTTTTGCGCTGGCCCCCCCCCCGCTCGGAGCGACGCGGGCGCCGCCCCAGGGCGCGCTCACGTCGCCCCGGCGAGGCGGCCTGCGGCCTTCCGTGAGGTGTCCGCGGCGCCGCTGAAAGGTGCCCGCGGCCTCGCGTGAGATGTCCACGGTGTCACCGAACGGGTGACCGTGGCCTTCCGTGAGGTGTCCGCGGTGTCATCGAAAGGCGCTCGCGGCCTCCCGCGAGGTGTCTTCGGCGCCGCCGAGAGACGCCCTGCGGCCTCCCCGCGAGGTGACCGCGGTGTCACCGAAAGGCGCTCGCGGCCTCCCGCAAGATGTCCTCGGCGCGACCGAAAGGGTGCCCCCGGCCTCCCGCAAGATGTCCTCGGCGCCACCGCCAGGCGCCCACCCCGCCACCTCGCCGTGGCGACGGCGCTCACGGCGCCACCGCGCAACGCCCGCGTCCTCCTCCGGACAAGGACAAGGAAACGGATGTAGCTCCACCGCGACGAGCCGCAACGAACCGCTACGAGCCGCAAAGAGCCACATTCCCCGGCAGGCCGCCCCCGCCTGCCACGGCTATTGATTCCCCGTACCGACAGCCGATGGGAAACAGAGGTACGCCATGGCAAAGACGCCGGATGACCTCAGCACGACCCCCGACACCTCCGGAACCTCCGGACCGAAGCACGGCCCCGGTGGTGCCGAGCCCCCCCGACTCACCCCCCGGCGCCGCGCCCAGGCCCTGACCGTCTGCATCGCGGCGGCCTTTCTCACCCTGCTCGACGTCAGCATCGTCACCGCCGCGCTGCCGTCCATGGAGCACCATCTCAACCTGTCGTCCGCGCAGGCCACCTGGTCCGTCGCCGGATACACACTGACCTTCGGACTGGCGCTGATCCCCAGCGGCCGGCTCGGCGACGAGTTCGGCCGCCGCAAGATCTTCCTGATCGGGATGGTGCTGTTCACCCTGACCGGCGTGCTCTGCGGACTCGCCCCCGACGCCACCTGGCTGCTCGTGGCCCGGCTCGCCCGCGGCGCCGCCGCCGGACTGGTCGCCCCGCAGGTCGTCGGCATGCTGCACCAGATGTACCCGCCGCGTGAACGCGGCCGTGCCTTCGGCTACTACGGCGCCAGCGTCAGCCTCTCCACCGCGATCGGCCCCCTGCTGGGCGGCGCGATCCTCCAGGCGTTCGGCGACGGCGGCTGGCGCTGGATCTTCCTGCTCTTCATCCCGCTGGACGTCATCGCGCTGGTGCTGGCCGCCAAGCTGCTGCCCGAGGGCGGTCGCCGCGGCGCGAAGGCCGGCAGCCTCGACCTCGTCGGCGCACTCGTGCTCGGCCTCGCCGTCTCGGCCGTGATGCTGCCGCTGCTCCAGAGCGGCGGATGGGGCGAACGCCGCTGGTGGCTCGCCTGGACCGGACTCGCCCTGCTGGTCGCGTTCGTGTTCTGGGAGCGCGCGGTGGCCCGGCGCGGCCGGCAGCCCCTGGTCGACATCAACCTCTTCCGGGAACGTACGTACTGGGTCGGCACGGTGGTCGCCGGGGCCCTGTACGGCGGATTCACCGGCATCTTCCTGGTCCTGTTCCAGTTCCTCCAGCAGGGCATGCACTACACGCCGTTCAAGGCGTCCCTGTGCACCGTGCTGTTCACGCTCGGCTCGGCGGGCTGCGGGATCGTCAGCGGCCGGCTGGCACACCGGGTCGGCAGGCCGCTGGTCATCGTCGGTTCGGCCATGACCGCAGGCGGGCTCGCGCTCACCGCGCTGGTCGTCGGCGCCTCCGGCCCCGGTGACAACATGTTCCTGCGGATGGCCCTGCCGCTGGCGCTGGCCGGCTGCGGCGCCGGACTCGTCATCGCCGCCAACCAGACGCTCGCGCTCCAGCTGGTGCCGCGCCGGGAGGGCAGTACCGCGGCCGGTGTCTACCAGACCGGCATGAAGATCGGCACCTCCCTGGGCACGGCCCTGGCCAGCTCCCTCTACTTCAGCCGGCTCGCCTCCACCCACGGCGACTTCGCCGCCGCCGCCCGCCTGGGCCTGCTGGGCACCGCCGGACTGGCCGCCGTCGCCTTCGTGGTGGCCCTGCCCGGCCTCGGCATCCCGGCCCGCCGCACCCCGGCCCCGAAAATAGGCGTGGAGAAGGCGGAACCGGTCAGGTGAGCCGCCGCCCTTCCCGACCCCAGCGCAGTACCCCGCAGAGAGGCACCACACGATGACCCAAGTCCAGGGAACCGCCGTCGACGTACCCGTCCAGGACGGCACCGCCGACGCCTACCTGGCCCACCCCGCCGACGGCGGGCCCCACCCCGGAGTGCTGTTCTACACGGACGCCTTCGGAGTACGGCCCCATGTGCGCGCGATGGCCGACCGGCTGGCCGGGGCGGGCTACACCGTCCTGGTGCCCAACCTGTTCCACCGGCACGGCGGGGCACCGGTCGTCGACCTCCCCGAGGTCATCGGCGAGGAGACCCGCGGCGACCTGTGGAAGCGGCTGCGCCCGATCCTGCGCTCCCTCACCCCGGACCTCGCGATGCGCGACGCGGCGGGTTATCTGGCCTGGCTCGCGGACAGCCCCCTGGTGACCCCGGGCAAGGTGGCCCTGACCGGTTACTGCGTGGGCGCCCGGCTGTCCCTCCTCACGGCCGGCACCTACCCGGACCGGATCGCCGCCGCCGCGGGCTTCCACGGCGGACGCCTCGCCACCGAGGATCCGGACAGCCCCCACCTGGTCGCCCCCGCCGTCACCGCCGAGCTGTACTTCGGCCACGCCGACGACGACCCCTCCCTGCCCCCGGAGCAGATCCAGCGCCTGGAATCCGCCCTCACCGAGGCCGGCGTCCGCCACCACAGCGAGGTCTACACCGGCGCCCACCACGGTTACACCCAGTCCGACACCACGTCCTACGACAAGGAATCCGACGAACGCCACTGGTCGGCCCTGCTGGCCCTGCTGGAGCGCACGTACGCGTAGCGCGCCGACGGAGGACGGACGGCTGCGGTTCGGGCCCGGCGACCTCGCCAGGCCCGAACGGCCCATGGGCCCCGCCCGTCCTCCCCGCCGCCACCCCGGCTCACCGACCCCGGAACCACGCCCCGCCCGACAGCCGTAGGGCCGCCGCGGCGGGGCACCGGTCGATTCGGTCACGCGCGGCGAGACACTTCCCGACGTCTGTACGGGTCCCAACTCCGGTGTCCGTACGAGGTCTGGGCCCACTTCTGGTGTCTGTACGGGCCTTGAGCCCGGCCCCGCTCCCGTACGGGTCCCTGCGCTCGTACGGGTCTTAGGCCCGGCGCCAGTGTCAGTACGGGGCATCGGCCCACCCCTGATGTCAGTACGGGCCTTGAGCCCGGCCCCCGCGCCTCTACGGGGCACGGGCCCACCCCCGGTATCCGCACCGGCCTTGGGCCCAACCCCATCCAGCGCCCGGTTCACACGCGCTCCGCCCCGCCATTGGCGGGGGAAAACACCTCTCGGGCACTCGCCCGGCAGCTCCGTCGCGCAAGCGCGCAAGGCCCCGCCCGGCCGGTCACCACCGCCGCCCCAGAGCCACCCGCCTCCCACCTCGGCCCCCTGCCGGGAGCCCCGGTCAGCAGCCGTGAGGCCGGGCCATCGGCGGCAGGGCCGACCCACCCGCCGATGACCTCAAGGGCGTCCGCCGCGCGGCCCGGGCACCCGCCCGCAGCCCCGCCACCTCACCCCGCCGAACCCCCCGGCTCCCGCCTCCCCGTCACCTGCCCGCCCAACCCCACGTTCGACCTGAGCCACGCGCCCAGGGCCTCCGTGAGGCGGTTGTCGTCGGCGTCGGTGTCTCGGTTGGGGCGGACCACGCGGAGGCGTTCGACGACCTGGTGGTGGTAGGCGCGCACGACGTCCGCGGCATGGGCGGGGTCGCGGGTGCCGATGGCGGTCACGATGCGCATCCGGCCGGGCTGGAGCGCGCCCGCGACCTGCCCCCAGCCGCCCTCCTCGCTGCCGGACAGCTTCACGGAGAGGCCGATCTGCATCTCGTTGACGAAGCGGCACAGCGCGGCGAGCAGCGGGTTGTGGGAGATCTCCGCGAGGGTGGCGAAGAAGTGTTGCAGGGCCACCGCGGCGGCCTCGACGCCCTCCGCTCCGGGGATCGCCTCCGCGCTCTCGCGCAGCCGCGCCAGCTCGTCGTCCGTGGCGTGCTCGGCGGCCAGCTCGGCGGCGTACGCCTGGAGCGCGCCGAGCAGCCCCAGCACCTCGCGGGCGCCCACCTTCTCGACCTGCACGACCGAGGCGATGGACATCGCGAGCATGGTGTCGCCCTGTGCGTTGACCGTGGCCCGGCTGCCGTTGCGGGTGGTGATCAGGCCCATCGCCGTGAGCACCCGGACCGCCTCGCGGATGGTGGGCGCGCTGACGTCGTACGACGCCGCCAGATCCCGTTCGGACGGCAGCCGGGAGCCATTGGGCAGTGCGCCGCTGAGGATCTGCTCCCGGAGGTCCTCGACGATCTGGTCGGCCACCCGGCCGCGAAAGATCTTCGCGGAGGGATTGGGCACGGACATGTCACCCCCAGAAGGCGCCGTGAGCCGCGGTGACGCACGGGGCCGCTCTTAGTAGTGAGGTGATCGTAACCTACCTAATAGGTAACTCACAAGCCGCGTCGAGCCGGCCCCCCGGAGCCTCAACGCTCCGTCCCACGCGCTGATTTGACCGAGTCGAGACCGAGTAACGGGTGTGGGAACGCGTTTCGCGCGCTCTTCCCGGCGTGTTCCAGGGTCAAGAAAGAAATGCGTGCGCTTTACCTTGACAGCAACCTACCAAGAAGGTTTCTTGGGGTCAGCGACGCCGTCGACACCAGACATCGGTACCCGAGACCGCCGTGACACCGGCCCCTCCCGGACATGACGACACATCCGCATTCACCCCACCCTCGCTCCCCCCTCGTTCCACCCCACCCCCACACGCCCACCCGACCGGTGGCGTGCGCGGGAACAGCCGCGACGACACCCCTCATGACGGAGGACGGCGATGCAGACCGCCCCGTAGTGCGAGTAAGCGTTCCAAGATCCACGACCGAGCCACCGGAGGCCGTCCATGTCCCCAACCCGCCCGCACACCGACGCCGTTCACGACGTCGGCGCCCGGCGCGGTCCACGATTCGACGTCAGCCAGAAGCTGGCCGTCGGCATCGTGTATGTGGCCGGCATCTTCCTGAGCACGCTCGACATGACCATCGTCAACATCGCGCTCCCCTCGATCGGCCGGGCCTTCGACGTCCCCTCCACCTCGGTCGACATCGTCTCCGTCTCCTACCTGGTGAGCCTCGCGGTCTTCGTCCCCTGCTCCGGCTGGCTCGGCGACCGCTTCGGCGGCAAGCGCACCCTGCTCACCGCCATCACCGTCTTCACCCTCGCCTCCGCCCTGTGCGGCACCGCCACCAGCCTCGGCCAGCTCATCGCCTTCCGGGTCCTGCAAGGAGCCGGCGGCGGCATGCTCGCCTCGGTCGGCATGGCGATGCTGCTGCGCGCCTACCGCCCCGAGGAACGCGTCCGCGCCTCCGCCATCCTCACCATGGCCAACGGACTGGCCCCCACCCTGGGCCCCGTCCTCGGCGGCATCCTGGTCAGCCAGGTCTCCTGGCGCGCGATCTTCTACGTCAACGTCCCGTTCGGTGTGCTCGCGGTGGTCTTCGGGATCCTGTGCCTGCGCAACGAGCCCGCCCGGCCCGCCGAACGGCTCGACTTCACCGGGTTCCTGCTCGCCGCGTCCGGCTTCGGCGTGCTGATGTTCGGCATCTCCGAGGGACCCGAACGCGGCTGGGGCTCGCCCCCGGTGCTCGCCGGACTGGTCTGCGGCGGCGCGCTGCTCACCGGGCTGGTCCTGGTGAGCGTCCGCAAGAAGGCCCCGATGATGGACTTCAGGCTGCTGCGCATCCGGCTCTTCGCCGCCGGCACCACGGCGATGACCATGCAGTCCGCGACCTTCCTCGGCACGCTCTTTCTGATTACTCTCTACCTCCAGGATGTCCGGGGGATGACCCCGATGGCCGCGGGACTCGCGACCTTCCCCCAGTCCCTGGGGGTGGCCGTGGGCTCCCAGCTCGCCAGCCGGCTGCTGTACCGCAAGCTGAAGCCGCGCCGCCAGCTGATGCTGGGCGCCGCCGGCACCAGCGTGGCCGTCGCCCTGATGGCCCTGCTGCTGGACGAGACCACCCCGCTCTGGCTGGTCATCGCCCTGCTGGTGCTGATGGGCCTCGCCGTCGGCCAGGTCTTCCTCGGCACCCAGTCCGCGTCCTTCGCGACCGTCTCCGACGCGTCCTCGGGCCGCGCCTCCACCCTCTTCAACGTCGGCCGGCGGATCGGCGGCGCCTTCGGGGTCGCGGTCGTCACCACGGTCCTGGTCTCCGCCTCCGGCCCCGGCGGCGGGGCCGACATGACCGGCTACCGCGCCGCCTTCTTCACCGCCGCCGCCCTGAACATCCTCGGCCTGTACGCCGCGACCCGCGTCAGCGACACCGACGCGGCGCCCACGATCCCCCCGCCGCGCGGCCGGCGCCGGTCCACCCCGGCGGCCCCCCGGCCCACCCCGTCCCCGCCCGACCCCGATCCCCGTCCCCAGGAAGCGCCTATGCCGCAGACGCCCTCCCCGGCTCACAAGCCCCGGCCCTGACCACGCCGTAGCGGCCTCGCCGTGAGCACCCTCCATCCGCACTCTCCATACAGGTCACCACGTACCGCATGTATCGCACCCACCGCAGGCGCCGCACACGCCGCATGCACCGCACATGCCGCATACATCGCGCGTACCGCATGCCTCGACGCACACGCAGCACATGCAGCACGTATTGCACATACCGCACATGTAGCGCGTGGCCGGCCCGGGACGGCCGCCACCGCCCGACCCGCCTGACCCCCCTTTCCGGCAAGGGGAGGACTCCGGACCAGACGTGAGTGTCCGGCAGCCGCCAGATGGGGACCTCGAACGTCACGAGATTAGGGATCTGAACATGCACAGAAGCAATGGCGCTTCACCCCGTCCTCGGGCCACCGCGCTGCGCCGGCGCACCGCCGTGATCGCCGCGGCGGTGAGCCTGACCGCCGCAGCGGGTTGCGGGGGGAACGCCAGCCCCGGAGCGAGCGACAAGATCATCGTCTCGGTGTCGATCGCCGCGCCCGCCAACGCCCCGATCTTCCTCGCCGATGAGCTGGGCTTCTTCGAGGACGAGGGCCTCGATGTCACGGTCGAGACCATCGCCAACGCGAGTCTTCAGATCGCCACCGGCAAGGTGCAGTTCGGCGCCGTGAACACCTCCACGGTCATCCAGTCCACCACGCAGGAGGACATCGACCTCCAGCAGATCTGTGTGACGCAGGTGGACCCGTCGTACATGCTCGCCGTCAGCGACGCGGCCTGGGAGCGCAACAACATGTCGGACGACATGACGCTCAAGGAGCAGCTCATCGCCCTGGAGGGCGAGAACATCACCGCGATCGGCGGCCGGACCGTCAACCCGGGCGCCAAGCTGCTGGAGGCGCTCCTGGAGAAGGAGGGCCTGGCCCGGGACTCGATCGGCGTGCTGTCCCAGGCCAACACCGCGGCCTCCACCGCCGCCTTCCAGAAGGGCCAGGTCGGCCTGGTCTTCCAGCCCCAGCCCATCCCCGACCAGGTGCTCTCGGTCGCCCCCGGCAAGATCATCTACGACACCGCCACCTCCGACCTGTTCTCGGAGCTGGACAGCGTCGCCTGGTCCGGGATCGGCACCTCCAGGGAGTACGCCGAGGCCCACCCGGATGTCGCGGAGAAGATCTGCAACGCCATCGGCACCGCCAACAACTACCTCGACGAGAAGCCCGAGGAAGCGGCCAAGGCGCTCCAGGCCAATATGAACTCCTTCAGCGAGGAGATCCTGATCAAGGCCATGCCCCACTACAAGTGGGCGACGGACGCCAACATGACGCAGGAGGAGTTCAACAAGAGCACCGAGATCCTCGCCGACATGGGCATGTTCGAGATGCCGTCCGCCGACAAGCTCGCCAAGGCTTACACGGACGAGTACCAGAAGTGACCCGGCCGCGCTCGGGCCACGAGGCCCGCGCCGACGCCACCAGACGGACGCCAGCACAGGGACGAGGCGGAGGAAAATGAAGCAGGACCTTGAGACGGCGCGGCCGACGATGATCCTCGGGGATCTTTCGCACCGGTTCGAGTCGCCCGACGGCAAGATGATGGACGTCCTCACGGACGTGAACCTCACCATCCGGGAGAAGGAATTCTTCACCGTGGTGGGGCCCAGCGGATGCGGCAAGAGCACCCTGCTCAACATCGTCACCGGCATGCTGAAGCCGACGTCCGGCGAGGTCAAGCTGCTCAGCGGCGACCGTGAGCTGGACCGTCTGGAGATCGGCTACATCACCCAGGACTCCAATCTCTTCCCGTGGTTCACGGCGCTGGAGAACGTGATGATGCCGCTGGAGATCCGCAAGGTGCCCAAGCGGGAGCGGGTCGAGCGGGCCCGCGAGTGGCTGAAGATCGTGGGCCTGGAAGGGTTCGAGAACCACTACCCCCGCCAGCTCTCCGGCGGCATGCAGAAACGCTGCTGCATCGCCCGGACCATGGTCTACGAGCCCGAAGTGCTGCTCATGGACGAGCCGTTCGGCGCGCTCGACGCGATCACCAAGACGACCATGCAGAAGACGGTCCTGGACCTGTGGCAGCGCCGGCAGACCTCGGTCGTGTTCATCACCCACGACCTGACCGAGGCCATCGCCCTGTCCGACCGGGTCGCCGTCATGACCGGCCGCCCCGGCCGGATCCGCGCCACCGTCGACATCCCGCTCGAACGCCCCCGGGACGTCTACAACATCACCGACGTGAAGAACTTCCAGGAGCTGCGGCGCGAGCTGTGGGGCCTGCTGGAAAACGACCTGGACTCCTAGGAGGAGAGCGCGATGTCTTTCGAAGAACCCGCCATGCGGCGGGGCCGGGTGGTCCGGCAGAAGACAGGGCGTCCGCGCGGACGCCACGGCATGCTCGTGATCGCCGGGCAACTGGGCGTCGTCCTGCTGATCCTGGGCATCTGGCAACTGGTCAGCGGCCGGTGGATCGACTACTTCCTGATCAGCAACCCGATCGACGTGATCGTCAAGCTGGTCGAGGTCAGCGGTGACAGCGCGATGCACCGCCACACCCTGATCACTGCTCAGGAGCTGGTCCTGGGCTGGTCGCTCGGCGCGAGCTGCGGCGCCGTCCTGGGCTGGGCGCTCGGCGCGGTGAAGATCGTCGGTGAGATCCTGGAGCCGATCCTGAACGCCATCAACGGCATCCCCAAGGTCGCCCTGGCGCCGATGATGCTGCTCTGGTTCGGCCTGGGCATGGGCTCGAAGGTCGCGATCGCCAGCATGATCGTGTTCTTCCTGGTGTTCTTCAACGTCTACTCGGGCATGCGCAATGTGCCCAAGCCGCTGGTCGAGGTGGCCCGCGCCATGGGTGCCTCCCGGATGTACGTGGTGCGCAAGGTGGTCGTGCCGTCGGTCGCCGTGCCGCTGTTCGCCGGTCTCAAGGCCGGGGTGTCGTTCGCGATGATCGGCGTCATCGCCGGTGAGTTCATCTCGGCCGACGAGGGCCTCGGCTACTACTCCATGACCGCGACCCAGCAGTTCGACCCGGCCGGCCTGTTCGCCGCGCTGGTCATCATCGTGGCCATGGTGGTGGCGGGCAGCGCGATCATCGGCGCCTTCGAGAAGCGCGCCCTGAAGTGGCAGAGCTGACCGTCCGGCCCTGAGACACCTCGGCCCCCATCCGGCGCACTCCGGACGGGGGCCGAGGTCATGGGCGGCTCAGCAGCGGCTCACCGGCGGCTCATGGATAGCTGGTGAGGTTGGCGACATTGGTGGTCGAGTTGGAGGGCCCGCCCCGGTCGTTGATGACCCGGCGGATCGTGCCGACACCGCCCAGGGAGACGGTCACCATGCTGGTGAACCGTACATTCGCGTTGACCGGCGCCTCGATCGCCCGCTCCGCCGCGACGGCCGGATTGACATTGAAGTAGCAGTAACTGCCGAAGCCGTAGACCTGGTGGCTGGTGACCGTGTTGGCGACCTTGTAGGCGGCGTAGCCCTGGGTGGTGCCGTTCATCCAGGCGGCCTGGTTGGGTGGGTCGTAGGGCATTTCGTTCTGGTAGAAGTACGTCCGGCCGCCGTTGCCGTTCCAGATGGTCTGGTACTTCTGGTAGTGCTCGACGAACAGGCCGTACATGGTGACGTTGTCCCCGTTGACGATGAGTCCGGTGTCGCCGGTGTTGCTGTTCCAGCCGATGCCGGAGCCATGGTCGCCGCGCCAGATCCACATGTGGTCGCCGATGACGTTGTCGCTGTTCACGACCAGGCTGGTGGTGGCCTTGCCGACCGCCGCGCCGCCGACACGGAAGTACACGTCGTGCAGGCTGGTCGGGTTGGCGGCGTGGGAGGCGGAGGAATTGGCCGGGCCCACCTCCATGAGCGTGGCCGAGTTGGTGGTGCCCGCGTCGAAGAGGATCCCGGCGACCTTCACGCCGTCGACATCGGCGACGCGCATGGCGGTGATGCCGTTGTCGGGGATGAAGGTGGCGAGGCCCAGGCCGAGGACGACGGTGTCGGGCCGGTTGATCTGGAGGGTCTGGTTGAGGTGGTAGACCCCGGGCGTGACCAGCAGGTTCTTGCCCGCCGCCAGCGCCGCGTTGATGTCGGCCGCCGTCGCGCCCGGCTTGACGATGTAGAACTGGTCGATCGGCAGGGAACTCCCGGCCGCCGTGCCGCCCGCCCAGGTCGTCGCCGTCGAGTTGGACCGCAGCGCCGGCACGAACACCTGATAGGCGCCGTTCCCGTCCACGTACAGGTACGGCTTCTCGCGGACCACCGGGGTCTGCGCGACCGTCGTGTAGGGCGGGCTCGGGAAGCTGGTCGCGGGGACGCCCTGGCTGCCGACGAAGACCATGTTCCAGTTCGAGCCGGTCCAGCCGCCGAGCTGCGAGTTACGGGTCAGCCACTGCTGCTGCGTACCGGAGTTGACCTGACCGTCGATCTTGGTGTCGGCCATGAAACCGCCGCTGGACCAGCCGCCGTCGCTCAGCTCCAGATTGCCCCGCACATGCATCCGCCGGTACGCCGACGCCTGGGACACCGACCAGCGGTCCGTGCCGCCGGTCGGATTCACCGACAGGTTCTCCGCGCCGCGCCAGAAGTTCTGGGTGGCGTTCTGCGGCGGGAACCAGTCCGCCTCCACATGCACGGCCCCGTTGATGTTCACCGCGTCCGGCGACAGCCCGAGCCCGGCGACCTGCGTGTAGAAGCCGACGTTGACGTCCGCGTTGTAGGAGCCCGGCTTGAACATCACCGCGTACCGCTGTGAGCCGAACTGATTGGTCTCCTGCTGCTGGAAGATGGTGTTGAGCCGGCTCTGGATCGTCGCCGACGACATCGACGGATCGAAGACGACGACATTCGGGCCGAGGTCGGGATTGACCGCCGACTGCTCCACCGGCACCACCTGGAACCGCTGGGCGGCACTGCCGTTGCAGGTGTACTGCACCAGCTGCACACTGTCGGCCGTCGACGCCGACGGCACGTCCAGGCACTTGCCGCTGTTGCGGTTCACGAAGCGGTAGGCACCGCCGCCCTCGTCCACGGGCAGCCACTGCTGGTTGTTGCCGCCGCCGTAGCCCCACAGATGCACGGCGGCGTTGTCGGCGGTCGAGACGCCGGAGACGTCCACGACCTGAGCGGCGTTGTTGCGGTTGTTGATCCGGACATAGCCGTTGCTGGTGGCCGTGAACGACCACTGCTGGGCGTAGCTGTTGTTGCAGGCGTACTGCTGCACGGCCGTGCCGTTGGCCGTACCGGCCGCCCGCGCGTCCAGACAACGGCCGCTCGCGGCGTTCATGACGGTCGCCCAGCCGGTGGGCAGCGCCGCCTCGGCCGCGGAGGCGGAGGGCGCCGGGGCGGCCGTGAGGAAGGAGGCGGCGGCTGCGACGACCAGACCGGCGGCCAGGGATCTGCGGTGCCCCTTGCGGGAGGGGCGCGAAAGACGGAACACGTGGTCTCCTCGCCGACGGATCGGCTCAGGGGATGGGGGATGGGGGTGGGGGGTGGCGCAAAGGGGGAAGGCAGGAGGAAGACAGGGGCAGGGCGGGTCAGCCGGTGTACGCGGCGAACACCCGGGTGTAGTCCCAGGCCGACTGGCCGACGCCGGAGCAGCTGTCGGCGGGGCCGCCGGTGCAGGGCCGGTCGCGGTTGGCGGACCAGAAGGTCAGCCGGGCCAGCCGGTGCTGCTGGGCGTAGGCGAGCATGGTCCGGAAGTCGGCGACCGTGACGGTCTCGTTCTGATCGGTGATCCCGTTCATGGAGGAGATCCCCATGGACCGGTACGCCTGGTCGTCGCTGTAGCCGTACGCCGCCTTCAGCGCGTTCTTGAGTCCCTCGGCCGCCTGGACGGACAGATCGCCCATGTTCTGCCCGGCGCCGCCGAAGTTGAACGGCATGATCGTCCAGCCGTCGACGGTCAGCCCCGAGGAGGCCGCCCGGTTGATCAGGCTGGTGTCGGGCCCGTTCTGCCCGGTGCCGATGGTGACGTACACCTTCAGGCCCGGGTTGGCCGCCTTGACCGTCTTCAGGGCGTCCACCGTGCGCTGCTGCACGGCCGGGCTGTCGTAGGCGGCGGCCTCGATGTCGATGTCGATCGCCTTGAGCCCGTACGCGCCGATCACCCGCTGATAGGCGGCGGCCAGCTCACTCGCGCTCCCGCACGAACTCTCCAGCTTGTTGCCGCTCCAGCCGCCGAAGGACGGGATGACATCGCCGCCGTTCGCCCGCACGGTGGTGATGGTCTGCTGGTCGACGCCGCCGGTCAGCGCCCGCGAGCCGTCCCACTGCGGGTTGCAGTAGCCGTTGCTCAGCACGAACGCCAGCGTGAACCACTTCACGCCGGTCGCGTTGGTGATCGTCGTCGGACTCGGCGGACCGCCCCAGCCGTTGTAGAGGTACGGCGCCACCGCCATCGGCGCCGGGGTGCCGGGGTCGCCGGGGGCGGGAGCGGTCCACTTCTGGTTGGCGGCGCCCGTACAGCTCCAGATCTGCGCGCGGGTGCCGTTGGCCGGGTTGTTGCCGGTGACGTCCAGACACTTGTTCGCCTGCGGATTGATGAGGTCCCGCGCGGCGGTCACGGTCCAGCGCTGATTGGCGCCGCCGGTGCAGGTCCACAGCTGGACCGTGGCGCCGTTGGCGGTCGAGTTGCCGGTGACGTCGAGGCACTTGCCGAGCGCCCGGACGGTCCCGTCGGTGCCGGTGGTCCACTGCTGGGCGGCCGTGCCGTTGCAGTCGTAGAGCTGTACGGGGGTGCCGTCGGCGGAACTGGCCCCGGCCACGTCGAGGCACTTGCCCGCGAGACCGGTGATGGTGCCGGTCGCCGCCCGTGCGGGGGAGGCGGTGAGGAGACCGGCGGACAGCGTGAGGGCGGTGGCCGCGACGGCGGCGGCGAGAGGGAAGGACCTGGCTCTGGCCATGGTGGGGGGTGGCCTTTCGCGAGGGCGGGCGCGCGGGGCCGTGTTCACCTTCTGAACGGCCGGGCGCCCCCACGGGACGGGGGTCGCTCGGTGAAGCTAAAGGTCCGGACCACTTCCGTCAAGATGTGAAGTAAGAAGTGAGGGAAGGGGGTTCACGGGCCGGGCGCCCGCCCCCGCGCCGATGTGCCGCCCTGAGGGTCCTTTTCCTACCCCCGGCCCCTTCGTTCGCGGGACGCAACGGCACCGCGTGGTACTGCTGGCATACCGAGCCCCCACGACCCTTGTCACAGCCCGCGCCGCCACCCTTGTCACAGCCCGTACCGCCACCCTTGTCACAGCCCTAGCCACCGCCTGTTCCCCGCCCCTGTCTGTGCCGCCGCCGCCCGCGCCCCAGCCCCTGCCACCGCCCGTGCCCCACCCCCCCTTGGGCGTTGCCCCGCCCCCACCCCGACCCCTTGGTGCCGCCGACATGAACCACCGCTCGTCCGGCGCGCCCCACCGCGCCGCCCCGCTGTCCCCCGAGCGCCTCGCGGCCTTCGGCGACGGCGTGTTCGCCATCGCGATCACTCTGCTCGCCCTGGACATCACCGTCCCGGACGGCCTGCCGGAGGCCGAGGTCGCGGGCGCCGTCCAGGACGCGCTCCCCGCGATCGGCTCCTATCTGCTCAGCTTCGCCGTCATCGGCACCGTCTGGCGGGCCCAGCACGGACTGTTCCGGCTGATCGCGAGGGTCGACCACTGGCTCCTCTACACCTACTTCGCCCTCCTCGCGGTCGTCGCCGCCCTGCCCTTCCCCACCCGCCTGATCAGCGAGTACGGCTCCACCGTCACCGCCACCACCGTCTACGCCGGGGCGATCACCCTGGCCGCCGCCCTGCGGGCCGCGATGTACGCCCGTCTGCTGGCCGCCCCCGCGCTGACCGCCCCCCACAGCACGCCCGCGCGCCTGAAGGAGGCCCTGCGCGACACCCTGCTGCTGGCCCTGGTCTTCGGTACGTCGATCCCGGTGGCCTTCCTCTCCCCGACCGCAGCCAAGTACTGGTGGCTCCTGGCCGTCCCGGCCCGGTTGCTGTCGCGCACCCCCGGACCGGGCGGGCGGGCGTCCGGGAAACCCAGGGACGAGCCCGTCGACGGACCGCCTACCCTTTAAGGCATGACCAGCAGCGGCGACCGGAGCACGGCAGTGGAAGCTCAAGGACATCCGACGTACGAGATCCGCACCTACGGGTGTCAGATGAACGTGCACGACTCGGAGCGATTGTCCGGTCTGCTGGAGGACTCCGGGTACGTCCGCGCCCCCGAGGGCTCCGACGGCGACGCCGACGTGGTCGTCTTCAACACCTGCGCGGTCCGTGAGAACGCCGACAACCGGCTGTACGGCAACCTCGGCCGCCTCGCCCCGATGAAGACCAGGCGTCCCGGCATGCAGATCGCCGTCGGCGGCTGCCTGGCGCAGAAGGACCGCGACACCATCGTGAAGCGGGCCCCCTGGGTCGACGTCGTCTTCGGCACGCACAACATCGGCAAGCTCCCGGTGCTCCTGGAGCGCGCCCGCGTGCAGGAGGAGGCGCAGGTCGAGATCGCCGAGTCCCTGGAGGCGTTCCCGTCCACCCTGCCGACCCGCCGCGAGAGCGCGTACGCGGCCTGGGTGTCGATCTCCGTCGGCTGCAACAACACCTGCACCTTCTGCATCGTCCCGGCCCTGCGCGGCAAGGAGAAGGACCGCCGCCCCGGCGACGTCCTCGCCGAGGTCGAGGCCCTGGTCGCCGAGGGCGTCAGCGAGATCACCCTGCTCGGCCAGAACGTCAACGCGTACGGCAGCGACATCGGCGACCGCGAGGCGTTCAGCAAGCTGCTGCGCGCGTGCGGCGCGATCGACGGCCTGGAGCGCGTCCGCTTCACCTCGCCCCACCCCAAGGACTTCACGGACGACGTGATCGCGGCGATGGCCGAGACCCCCAACGTCATGCCGCAGCTCCACATGCCGCTCCAGTCCGGCTCGGACCCGGTCCTGCGGGCCATGCGCCGCTCCTACCGCCAGGACCGCTACCTCGGGATCATCGAGAAGGTCCGCGCCGCCATCCCGCACGCCGCGATCACCACGGACATCATCGTCGGCTTCCCCGGCGAGACCGAGGACGACTTCGAGCAGACCCTCCACGTGGTCCGCGAGGCCCGCTTCGCCCAGGCGTTCACCTTCCAGTACTCCAAGCGCCCCGGCACCCCCGCCGCCACCATGGACGGCCAGATCCCCAAGAAGACCGTCCAGGAGCGCTACGAGCGGCTGGTCGCCCTCCAGGAACAGATCTCCTGGGACGAGAACAAGGGGCAGGTCGGCCGCACGCTCGACCTGATGGTCGCCGAGGGCGAGGGCCGCAAGGACGGCGCCACCCACCGCCTGTCCGGCCGCGCCCCCGACAACCGCCTGGTCCACTTCACCAAGCCCGCCGAAGAGGTCCGCCCCGGCGACGTGGCCACGGTCGAGATCACCTACGCCGCCCCGCACCACCTGCTCGCCGAGGGCGAGGCACTCAAGGTCCGCCGCACTCGCGCGGGCGACGCCTGGGAGAAGCGCAACACGACCGGGGCCGCCAAGCCGGCGGGCGTCCTGCTGGGTCTGCCGAAGATCGGCGTCCCGGAGCCGCTGCCGGTCTCCTCGGGCGGCTGCGGCCACGACTGAGGGACTGCCACAATGCGGTCGGAAGGGAGCCGTCCCATGTTGCCGTACCGCATTGCGTTCACCGAAGAGGCCGCCGAAGTGCGCGACAGCCTGTCCGCCGACCGGCGCGAGGTGCTGGAGCGCGGCCTGGCGATACTGGTGACCGACCCGCGGCACAAGCTCTCCCACCCGGTGCGCGGCGACGACGCCACCCGGGAGATCGCCCTCTCCCGCAACCTCTTCGTCGAGTACGTGATCAGCGACGGCAAGCTCGTGATCCTCCTCCTCACCCTGATCGACCTGACGGACGTACTCATCGAGGACTGACCCCCGCGGGGCCCCTCCGGGGGTTCTTGCGACGGCCTGCGCGGGACTCCGCCGGAGGCCCCTGCGACGGACCTGCACGGGGCCCGGCGGTCCGGCGGGGATCGGTGGAGGGGTGCGGGAGTCCGGCGGTCCGGTGGGTCTTTGCGGCAGGTGTGCCCGGGGTCGGCGGGTCTGGCGGGGGTCCGTGAGGGGTTTGCGCGTGGGACTCCGGCGG
Organism: Streptomyces sp. NPDC059477; assembly: GCF_042749375.1. Taxonomy (NCBI): domain Bacteria; kingdom Bacillati; phylum Actinomycetota; class Actinomycetes; order Kitasatosporales; family Streptomycetaceae; genus Streptomyces; species Streptomyces sp. NPDC059477. Next base: position 77,447 of record NZ_JBHYUG010000011.1, read on the forward strand.
TCCGGTGGGGCTACGGGGCGGGTGTGCGCGGGGCTCCGGGGTCTGGTGGGGCCCGTGTGGGGTTTGCGCGTCGGGGCCTGGCGGTCCGGTGGGGCTTCGTGGCGGGCGTCCGCGAGATCCCGGCCGTCCGGTGGAGGTTCCCGTGCGCGGACGTCCGTGTGACGGACCTCCCCGGGACCTCGGCCGTCCGGCGGGGTTACCCTGCCGGTCATGCTTGTCGCCGCCGCCGTCTGTCCCTGTCCGCCGCTGCTGGTGCCCGAGGTCGCCTCGGGTGCCGCGCCCGAACTGGACGCCGCCCGCGCCTTCTGCGTGGACGCGCTCGGCGTCCTGGCGGCGGCCCGCCCCGACCGGCTGGTGGTGATCGGCCCGGCCGAGGAGGCGGAGGCCGGGACGTACGCCGAGGGCAGCCGGGGTTCCTTCCACGGCTTCGGGGTGGACGCCGCCGTACGCCTCGGGCGAGAGCGACCCGCCCCCGCCGACCTGGCCCGCCCGCTGCCCACCTCCCTCGCCGTCGCCGCCTGGCTGCTGGAGCGGACCGGATGGGCGGATGCCCCGATCGAGGGACTCGCCGTGGCGGAACCACTCGGCGCCGAGCGGTGTATCCAGATCGGGAGGGAGATCGTGGCGGCGCCCGGCGAGCGGGTCGCGCTGCTGGTGATGGGCGACGCCAGCGCCTGCCGCACACTCAAGGCGCCGGGCTATCTCGACGAGCGCGCGGAGCCGTACGACGCGGAGGTCGCCCGCGCGCTGGGCGCGGCCGACGGGGCGGCCCTCGCGGCGCTGGACCCCGGCATGTCCCGCGAGCTGAAGGCATCCGGCCGGGCCCCTTGGCAGGTGCTGGCGGGCGCGGCGCAGGACGCGGGACTCTCCGGCGACCTGCTGTACGACGAGGCGCCGTACGGGGTGGGGTATCTGGTGGCGACCTGGAGCTAGCGCCGGCCCGGGGCCGGGTCACCGGGGCCGCCGGTTGCGCGCGGGTCGCCAGCCGGCGTGCGCCGTGCCGTGCGCGGGCAGCGGACCCGTGGGTGGCCGGCACGCGGACATGCGGGCCACCGGGTGCGCGCGGAAGAACGGCCAACGGCCGGGAGCGCGCATGCTCCGCGGCCGTCCGTCCGCCGGTGGGTGTGCCGTCGCCTCAGGAGGCGGGTGGTGCGGAGTCGGGGGGCGGGGTGCCGCCACCTGACCCGGTGCTGCCTGTAGTACCCGTACCCGTACCCGTATTGCCGGTGTCACCGGCGTTGCCGGTGGTGCCCGCCGCTCCGGGGGTGCCGGTGTGTCCCGGACCGGCGGTGCCCTCCGGGCCCTCCTTGTGCGCGAGGCGGTCCATGGCGCCCTTGGCCTTGTCCGTACCGGTATGGATCTTCTCGCTGTACTTGCCCTTGGTCCGTTCGTCGACGGCCTTCGCGGCTTTGTCGATGCCGTGCGTCACCTTGTCCCCGTGCTGCTGCGCGAGGTCCGACACCTTGTCCTTGGCCGGGGCGAGCTTGGCCTTCAAATTGTCCAGGAGACCCATGGTCCACCTTCCCTCGCGGGCCCGATCATGTGCGGGCGCCTTCGTCGGCATCGTTGTCGGCGGCCTGCTCGGCGGACTGCTGCTTGGGAATCTCGACACTTGCGGTCGTCCGGCCCCCGGCGTCCCGCGCCGCCGGCTCCCCGGTCGCCACCTCGTCCGAGCCCGTCGGCTCCGCCGCCTCGCCGGCCTTTTCCACCACGGTCTCAGCAGCCGCCTCCACGGCCGGAGCCGCGGTGGTCGACGCCTCCTCCGTGGCGACCTCCTCCGTGGCCTTGGACCGTCGAAGAAGTCGCGCAAAAACGCCCATATCCACTCCATACGTTACTCGTGCGGGGGAAATCCCGCGTCACCCGGTGCGTCCGATTGCGCCGCCCGGGGCACCGCCTCTTCGCGAAGGCGGCGAAACCTCGCATCGGGCAACGACCCCGCACCCCGCCCGTCACGTAACTCGTTCGAGGGCCCAGTGGGAGGTTTGCGAGACTGGTGCCGTGAGCAGCGCACCCCCCACCCCCCGAGTCATCGCCGTCGTCGGCCCCACCGCGGCCGGAAAGTCCGATCTGGGCGTCCACCTCGCCCAGCAGCTCGGAGGTGAGGTCGTCAACGCCGACTCCATGCAGCTGTACCGGGGGATGGACATCGGCACCGCCAAGCTGACGCCCCGGGAGCGGGACGGCGTACCGCACCATCTGCTCGACATCTGGGACATCACCGTCACGGCCTCCGTCGCCGAGTACCAGCGGCTGGCCCGCGCCCGTATCGACGCGCTGCTCACCGAGGGCCGCTGGCCGGTCCTGGTCGGCGGCTCCGGGCTGTACGTCCGCGGGGCCGTGGACAACCTGGAGTTCCCCGGCACCGACCCCGGGGTGCGGGCCCGCCTGGAGGAGGAGCTGGTGCTGCGCGGCTCCGGGGCGCTGCACGCCCGCCTCGCCGTCGCCGATCCCGAGGCCGCGCGGGCGATCCTGCCGAGCAACGGCCGCCGTATCGTCCGCGCGCTGGAGGTGATCGAGATCACCGGCCGGCCCTTCACGGCGAACCTTCCCGGCCATGACTCGGTCTACGACACCGTGCAGATCGGCGTCGACGTGGCCCGCCCCGAGCTGGACGAGCGCATCGCCCGCCGGGTCGACCGCATGTGGGACGCCGGGCTGGTCCAGGAAGTGCGCGCACTCCAGGCGCAGGGGTTGCGCGACGGGCGTACGGCTTCGCGGGCCCTCGGCTACCAGCAGGTACTCGCCGCGCTCGCCGGGGAGTGCTCCATGGAGGAGGCCCGCGCGGAGACCGTCCGGGCCACCAAGCGCTTCGCGCGCCGCCAGGATTCATGGTTCAGGCGCGATCCCCGGGTGCATTGGCTCAGTGGGGCCGTGGCGGACCTCCGGGAACTTCCCCGGCTCGCACTGGCGTTGGTCGAACGACCGGTCACAGCCTGATCACGTCCTGGCATCGGGACGCCCAGGCCGTCATCCGGGCGTTCGGGACCGTGCCATCATCGAGCTTCGATCGACCAGTGGAGTCCGAGTTGGGAGGGCGCGTGGCGATGGAGGCCGGCCCTCGCGACACCGCACAAGACACCGAACCCGTCACCGCCGCGGACCGCGGCCGGCCGGAGCCGGACGATCTTCTTCCGAGCCCCGAGCTGAGCCCCGACCTGAGCCCTGACGGGCCCGATGACACCGCCGACGGGGTCAGCCAGGACGGACCGGAACCCGAGGAGATGTTCGCGGGCGGCCCCGAGGTCGAGGTCGAGCTGCGCCCCCAGCGCAGGCTGCGGATCTGGCAGCTCGCCCCCATCGTCGGCCTGGCCGCGCTCGGCTCCCTGATGTTCGCCTTCCCGCTCGCCTTCGACTTCGGCGACAGCGGGGCCGTGATCGCGATGCTGGGCCTGCTGATCTGCTCCTGCGCCGCCGGCTGGGGCATGATGGCCGCCCGCCGTGTCGGCCACTCCTGGCCCGGCCTGCCCCAGCGCGGCTCCGGCAAGCGCCCGGACTGGCGGATCGTCCTGGCGTACGCGCTGCTGGTGGGCGCGGTCGTGGTGCTCGCGGTGTGGCGCGTGGCGCGGCTGCGCTGAGCGCTCCCCGGGCGGTCCCTGAGCGCTCCCAAGGCGGTCCCTGAGCGGTGCGCGGGACTGGCGCGCACCGGGCACGGCCCGCGCGGGGGCCCGTACGATCGAGGGATGAGCACGCGGATCGCCTTCCTCAAGGGGCACGGGACCGAGAACGACTTCGTGATCGTCCCGGACCCCGAGAACGCCCTCGACCTGCCCCCGGCCGCCGTCGCCGCCCTGTGCGACCGCCGCGCGGGCATCGGCGGCGACGGACTGCTGCACGTGGTGCGCTCCGCCGCGCACCCGGCGGCCCGGGGGATGGCTGCCGAGGCCGAGTGGTTCATGGACTACCGCAACGGCGACGGCTCGATCGCCGAGATGTGCGGCAACGGCGTCCGGGTCTTCGCCCGCTACCTCCAGCACGCCGGGCTGGTCACCGAGGGCGACCTCGCCATCGCCACGCGCGGGGGCGTCAAGCGGGTGCACCTCGCCAAGGACGGCGACATCACCGTCGGCATGGGCCGTGCCCGGCTGCCCGAGGGCGAGGTGACCGTGCGCGTCGGCGAACGCGCGTGGCCCGCGCGGAACGTCAACATGGGCAACCCGCACGCGGTGGCCTTCGTCGCCGACCTCGACCACGCCGGGGATCTGCGCACGCCGCCGCCGTTCGGCCCGGCCGCCGCGTACCCGGACGGGGTGAACGTCGAGTTCGTGGCCGACCGGGGCCCGCGTCATGTGGCGATGCGGGTGCACGAGCGCGGCTCCGGGGAGACCCGCTCCTGCGGCACCGGCGCGTGCGCGGTCGCCGTGGCCACCGCCCGCCGCGACGGCGCCGACCCGTCCGTCACCGGGACTCCGGTGACGTACACCGTGGATGTCCCCGGCGGCCGGCTGGTGATCACCGAACACCCCGACGGCGAGATCGAGATGACCGGCCCCGCGGTGATCGTGGCGCGGGGGGAGATCGACGGGGAGTGGCTCGGGGGTGTGGTGGGCCGGAGTTGACGGGGGCTGCACCGCGCGGGTCCGCGCGGGTCCGCCCGGATGCCGCGGGAGCCTCGCGCGCGGGCGCGTCGGCCCGGAATCGGTGTGCGAGCGCGCACGCCCGTCCCTTCACAGCCGACGCTCAGCCAAACCTTGCCGCAGTCGCTCGAATGGGTGATCCGTTTCACGCTCGGCGGGAGGCGGTCTGCCGGGCGTGGTGGGCTCGGTAGCATCAAGCACCGGCCCGGACGGGGGACGGTCGTCACCCCCTGAGCCCGTGTCCGCCATGGGGCAGCCCGTCCGCCGGTCGACGCAGCCGGAGGTGCCCATGAGTGCGGAGGCCACGAACCCCGCGACCCCAGGCCCGATCACGGACCCCGTGTACGGCCCCGCTACCGGCCAGACCGCCCGCAGGAAGGCCCGACCCCGGCTCGACCTGCGTCGGCTCGGCCAGCGCGCCCTGCTCGGCTCACCCGCCCGCGACCGGCTGCCCGACGCCATCGGCCATGTCGTGGACGCCCATCGCGCCCACCATCCCGACGCCGACCTCGAACCCCTGCGCCGGGCCTACGTCCTGGCCGAGTCCTCGCACCGCGGCCAGATGCGCAAGAGCGGCGAGCCGTACATCACCCACCCCCTCGCCGTGACCCTCATCCTCGCCGAACTCGGCGCCGAGACCACGACGTTGACCGCCTCCCTGCTCCACGACACCGTCGAGGACACGGATGTGACGCTCGACCAGGTCGGCACCGAGTTCGGCAAGGAGGTCCGCTACCTCGTCGACGGCGTCACCAAACTGGAGAAGGTCGACTACGGGGCCGCCGCCGAGCCCGAGACCTTCCGCAAGATGCTGGTCGCCACCGGCAACGACGTCCGCGTGATGTCGATCAAACTCGCCGACCGGCTGCACAACATGCGCACGCTCGGGGTGATGCGCCCCGAGAAGCAGGCCCGTATCGCCAAGGTCACCCGCGATGTCCTCATCCCGCTCGCCGAACGGCTCGGCGTCCAGGCGCTCAAGACCGAGCTGGAGGATCTGGTCTTCGCGATCCTGCACCGCGAGGAGTACACGCACACCCGGGAGTTGATCGCCGAGAACGACGCCCGCGCGGCCGATCCGCTCGCCGAGGTCGTGGGCGACGTCCGCGCGGTGCTCCAGGACGCCGACATCCCCGCCGAAGTCCTCGTCCGGCCCCGCCACTTCGTCTCCGTGCACCGGGTGTCCCGTAAACGCAGGCAGTTGCGGGGCGCCGACTTCGGGCGGGTCCTGGTGCTGGTGGGGGAGGACGCCGACTGTTACGCCGTACTGGGCGAACTGCACACCTGTATGACCCCGGTGGTGTCGGAGTTCAAGGACTTCATCGCCGTACCGAAGTTCAACCTCTACCAGTCGCTGCACACCGCCGTCGCGCGTCCCGACGGACAGGTCGTCGAGGTGCTCATCCGCACCCACCAGATGCACAAGGTCGCCGAGGCCGGGGTCGTCGCGCTCGGCAACCCCTACACGCCCGGCACCGAGGAGTCCCCGGCCGAGGGCGAGCGCATCGACCCCACCCGGCCCGGCTGGCTCTCCCGGCTCCTCGACTGGCAGCGCGCCGCGCCCGACCCCGACACTTTCTGGTCGACCCTGCGCGAGGATCTCGCCCAGGACCGCGAGATCACCGTCTTCCGCCCGGACGGCGGCACCCTCGGCCTGCCCGAGGGCGCCAGCTGTGTGGACGCCGCCTACGCGCAGTACGGGGAGGACGCGCACGCGTGCATCGGCGCGCGCGTCAACGGGCGTCTCGCCACGCTGAGCACGGTCCTCAAGGACGGCGACACCGTCCAGCTCCTCATGGGCCAGGACCCGGCCTCCGAACCGTCCCGCGAGTGGCTGGACCACGCCCACACCGCCGCCGCGCGGATCGCGATCCAGCGCTGGCTGACGACCCACCCGGCCCCGGCGGACGGGACGGCTGTGGAGGGGGCGGCTTCGGAGGGGGTGCCGCCGGGGGCGGTGACTGCGGTGGCTCTGGATGGGGCGGGTCCATCGGGGCCGGCGGGTCCGGTGGGTCCGCCGGTGGCGTCGGTGGCGTCTCCTGAGGGGGCGGAGCGTACGGCGGCGGTCTCCGTGCCGCAGTCCACGCGCCCGGCCGCCAACGTCGTCCTCGACCAGCCCGGCGCGGCGGTACGGCTCGCCGGGTGCTGTACGCCCGTACCGCCCGACGAGGTCACCGGATTCGCGGTGCGCGGGGGAGTGGTGACCGTGCACCGCGCGGAGTGCGCCGCGGTGGCCCGGATGAAGAGCGCGGGGCGCGCGGAGATCGGCGTGCGCTGGGGCGAGTCCAGTGAGTGCCGGGTGACGCTGGTCGCCGAATCGTTCGTGCGGCCCCATCTGCTGGCCGACCTGACCGAGGCGATGGCCCTGGAGGGCGCCGAGATCGTCTCCGCGACGGTGGAGCCGCCCAGCCAGCAGCAGGTCCGGCACACGTACACGGTTCAGCTGCCCGACGCCTCCCACCTGCCCGCCCTCATGCGCGCGATGCGGAATGTGCCGGGGGTGTTCGACGTGAACCGGGCGCGGCATGCGGCGGCGGCCTCCTGAAGGTGCCCCTTGCTGGGCCTGAGTGGGCCGGTGCCCCTTCGCCTGGACCTGAGTGGGCGGGTGCCCGTTCCTGGGCTTGAGGGGGCGGGGCCCCGGGCCCGATGGGCAGGGACCGTTCGAGTGGGCCCGGCGCGCGTCCTCCCCGGTGCGCGCCTGCCCGGCTGATAGCCGTGGTGCATGCCGCACAGTTCCCGTACCCGCCGCGCACCGCTCGCTCGCCCTTCGGGGACGCTCCCGTCCCGGACGTTTCCTTCCGGGACCCTCGCCTCCGGGACCCTCGCCTCCGGGATGTTCCCCTCCGGGATGTTCCGCTCGGGGACGTTCGCTTCCGGGGCCCCGCGAGCGAGGAACCTCCGTCGGCTGAGGTCCGCCCTGCTCGCGTCCGCCGTCTCCGGCTGCCTGGTCGCGGCGAGCGCACCCGCGGTGCCGCTGGGCGTCGGTGACCGACTCTTCCCGTACCTGGGCAACCCGGGGTACGACGTGGCGGCGTACGACCTGTCCTTCACCTACGGCGGCAGCAACAGCGAGCCGCTCCAGGCCGTCACCACGATCGACGCCTGGACGACCCGCCCACTCGACACGGTCAACCTGGACTTCACCCACGGCGAGGTCGAGTCGGTCATGGTCGACGGTGAGCCCGCCGCGTTCACGGGTGCCGGAGAGGATCTGGTGATCACGCCCGAGGACCCGCTGGGCGACGACGAATGGATGCGGATCACCGTGCGGCACACCAGCGATCCCACGCCCCCGCCAGGCCGGGACGGCGGCTGGGTGCGCACCGCGGACGGTCTGGCGATGGCCAACCAGGCGGATGTCGCCCACACCGTGTTCCCGTGCAACGACCACCCTTCGGACAAGGCCCTGTTCACCATCCGCGTCACCGCCCCGAGCGGCTACACGGCGGTCGCGAACGGCCTCCCCGCGGGCGTCGACCGCGAAGGCGACACGCTGACCTGGACCTACCGCACCCGCCACCCCATGGCCACCGAACTGGCCCAGGTCTCCATCGGCCGCTCCACCGTGCTGCACCGCACCGGCCCGCACGACCTGCCCGTCCGCGATGTCGTCCCCACGCAGTACCGCGAGCAGCTCGAACCCTGGCTGAAGAAGACCCCCGAGCAGATCTCCTGGATGGAGCGCAAGGTCGGCCGCTACCCCTTCGAGACGTACGGCCTGCTCATGGCGGACGCCTCCACCGGCTACGAACTGGAGACCCAGACGCTCTCCCTCTTCGAGCGCGAGCTGTTCATGGAACCCGCCTACCCGGAGTGGTACGTCGACTCGATCATGGTCCATGAGCTGGCCCACCAGTGGTTCGGCGACAGCGTCTCCCCGCGCGCGTGGTCCGACCTGTGGCTCAACGAGGGCCACGCCACCTGGTACGAGGCCCTGTACGCGGAGGAGCGCGACGGCCGCACGCTGGAGGCACGGATGCGGGCCGCGTACGGCGTCTCCGACCGCTGGCGCGCCTCGGGCGGCCCACCGGCGGCCCCCAAGGTGCCCGCGCCCGGCGACAAGATCGGCATCTTCCGTCCCAACGTCTACGACGGTGGCGCGCTGATCCTCTACGCCCTCCGCCAGGAGATCGGCACCCCCGCCTTCGACCGGCTGGAACGGGCCTGGGTGAGCCGCTACCGCGACGGCGTGGCGAGCACCGGGGACTTCGTCGCCCTGGCCTCCGAGACCGCCGGGCGTGATCTGAGCGGGTTTCTCGACGGGTGGCTGTACGGGGAGAAGACCCCGCCGATGCCGGGCCATCCGGACTGGAAGCGGCAGGCGGCGACGACGGCGCCGGCGAAGTAGAGGTCCTTGGTCCCTGGCCCCTGGTCCCTGGGTGACGAGGCAGCGGCGAGGGCCGCCGGGCGAGGGGGCGGCCGTGAGGGGCGCCGGAGAACTGGGCGGCGGTGTGGGTCGCCGGGTAATGGGGCAGCGGTGAGGCCGCCGGGAATGGGGCAGCGGCGAGGCCGCAAGGTAACCGGGCAGCGGTGAGTGTCGCCGCACAACGACGCGGCGGTGAGGCCGCCGGATAACACGGTGACGGGACGAGGGGGCCGTGAGACCATCGTCAGGTCGGCGACACGGTCCGGAGCCACCGGATTCGACGCCCTGGCCTCGGGAATCTCCCGGTGGTCCCGGGCGTTGTGATCAGTGACGGGGCCGTATCGGCAGCCCCCCGCCACCGGCCCCGTCGCCGGCCCATGGCACTCCATCGACGTAAGGATCAAATGACCTCCTCCTCTTCCCCTTCCCAGGACAGTCAGCGCCCCGCGCACAGCTACCCCGAAGGTCTTCGGGCCGATGCCCTGATGGAAGAGGACGTCGCCTGGAGCCACGAGATCGACGGCGAGCGCGACGGCGACCAGCTCGACCGCTCCGACCGCGCGGCCCTGCGCCGCGTGGTGGGCCTCTCCACCGAACTGGAGGACGTCACCGAGGTCGAGTACCGCCAGCTCCGTCTGGAGCGGGTCGTCCTCGTCGGTGTCTGGACCTCCGGAACCGCGCAGGACGCGGAGAACTCCCTCGCGGAGCTGGCCGCCCTCGCCGAGACGGCGGGCGCGCTCGTGCTCGACGGCGTGGTCCAGCGCCGCGACAAGCCCGACGCCGCCACCTACATCGGTTCCGGCAAGGCCGCGGAGCTGCGCGACCTCGTGCTCGAATCGGGCGCGGACACGGTCGTGTGCGACGGTGAGCTGAGCCCCGGCCAGCTGATCCACCTCGAAGACGTCGTCAAGGTCAAGGTCATCGACCGTACGGCCCTGATCCTCGACATCTTCGCCCAGCACGCCAAGTCCCGAGAGGGCAAGGCCCAGGTCGCGCTCGCGCAGATGCAGTACATGCTGCCGAGGCTGCGCGGCTGGGGTCAGTCGCTGTCCCGGCAGATGGGCGGCGGCAAGGGCGGCGGCCTCGCCACCCGTGGCCCCGGTGAGACCAAGATCGAGACGGACCGGCGCCGCATTCGCGAGAAGATGGCGAAGATGCGCCGGGAGATCGCGGAGATGAAGACCGGGCGTGACATCCAGCGCCAGGAGCGCCGCCGTCACAAGGTCCCGTCGGTCGCCATCGCCGGGTACACCAACGCGGGCAAGTCCTCGCTGCTCAACCGTCTCACCGGCGCGGGCGTCCTGGTCGAGAACGCGCTGTTCGCGACCCTCGACCCGACCGTGCGCCGGGCCGAGACCCCGAGCGGGCGCGGCTACACGCTCGTGGACACCGTCGGTTTCGTCCGGCATCTGCCGCACCACCTGGTCGAGGCGTTCCGCTCCACCATGGAGGAGGTCGGCGACGCCGATCTGATCCTGCATGTGGTGGACGGTTCGCACCCGGTCCCGGAGGAGCAGCTGGCCGCCGTGCGCGAGGTGATCAGGGACGTCGGCGCCACCGACGTACCGGAGATCGTCGTGATCAACAAGGCGGACGCGGCCGACCCGCTGGTCCTCCAGCGCCTGCTGCGCGTCGAGAAGCGCTCCCTGGTGGTCTCGGCCCGCTCCGGTCAGGGCATCGCCGAGCTGCTCGCGCTGATCGACACAGAGCTGCCGCGACCGTCGGTCGAGATCGAGGCCCTGGTGCCGTACACCCACGGCAAGCTGGTCGCCCGCGCCCATGACGAGGGCGAGGTGCTCTCCGAGGAACACACGGCGGACGGCACCCTGCTCAAGGTGCGGGTGCACGAGGAACTGGCGGCGGAACTCACGCCGTACGCTCCGGCACCGGCGCTTTGACGGGACCCGTAGGCAAGTGAAGGGCCCGCTCCTCGTCGCCCGGGGGGGGGGCCCGTGGGGGGGGGGGGCGGCGACGAGAT